>NZ_JACBXC010001420.1 GCF_013870535.1 Streptomyces phytophilus
TGCACGCCGTACCGGCGGAGCGGCTGCCGGGGCCGCTGGCGGATCAACTGCTGGGCGCGGCGCGGGGGGCGTTCGAGACCGGGTTCCAGGTGGCGGCGGGGGTGTGCGCGGCGCTGACGGTGGCGACGGCGCTGTTGGTCGCGCTGGTCGGCGTACGGGGAAAGCGGCACGTGAACCAATAGCCATTTGTTACCCTTTCGGCCCGCACGCGCGATCACACCGCGCGGAGCGCGCGACCCGGGGGCCGCATTTCCATACCGTACGGAGGACTGCCGTGACCGCCGACGACCACGCAAGCGAAGCCCCCCGCGCCGCCCCCGAACCCACCGGGGTGCTCCGGCCCACCGCCGAAGGCCACGACCTCGTGCTCACCCGCACGTTCGGCGCCCCCGCCGCCGACGTCTGGGCCTGGCTCACCGAAACCGAGCGGACCGTGCGCTGGTTCGGCCAGTGGGAGGGCGACGCCGCGCCCGGCCGCACGGTCCGGGTGCAGATGGCGTACGAGGACGGGGCGCCCTGGGCCGACCTGCGCGTCGACGCCTGCGAACCGCCGCACCGGCTGGCCGTGTCCATGGTCGACGCGGCGGGCGACTGGCGCATGGAGGCGCTGCTCGCGGAGGCCGCCGGCGGCGGGACGCGACTGGAGCTGATCCACCACCTCACCACGGTCGCGGGCGTCGGCGAGGTCGGTCCCGGCTGGGAGTACTACCTCGACCTGCTCGTCGCCGCGCGCGACGGCGCCGCGGAGACCGCGGCGCCGTCGTTCGACGACTACTACCCGGCGCAGCGGGACTACTTCACCTCGCTGGCCTGACCGCCGCGGCCGCCTCCGGCCCGGCCGGCTGCGGCTCCGGCTCCGGCTCGGGGCCGTCCTCCCGCGGGTAGAAGGGGAGATCGATGCAGACGCGGTCGGCCGCCGCCAGGATCGCGGCCGCATCGTCGACCGGCGGGTGGATGTACCCGTTGATCTGCTCCTTCACGAACCCGCCGGCCACCCCCGCCGCCATCACCATGCGGTCCCAGCCCCGGGTGAACACCCCGCCCGCGGCGCCCAGATACAGGCAGGTGACGTACGGGGCGGGGGTGAACGGCCGCAACGGTACGCCCAGCAGGTCCGCCGCCG
Source organism: Streptomyces phytophilus (assembly GCF_013870535.1). GTDB lineage: Bacteria > Actinomycetota > Actinomycetes > Streptomycetales > Streptomycetaceae > Streptomyces > Streptomyces phytophilus. The sequence goes on from NZ_JACBXC010001420.1 coordinate 1,124, forward strand.
CGTTGTACCCCGCGACCTTGCCCAGCGGCGTCGCGTGCTGGCACGCCTGCATGACGGTGTGCTCCGCGTCGTACGGCGCGGCGGCCGTGTCGCCCGCCGCGAACACCTCCGGCAGCGCCCGCAGCCACTCGTCCACGCGCACCCGGCCGAGGTGGTCGAGGTCGCCGGAGTCGGCCACGAGCTGCCGGGTCAGCCCCTCGGCCCGCATCCCGGTCGACCACACCACGGCGTCCGCGTCGACCCGTTCGCCGCCGGAGAGCACCGCGTACCCGTCGCCGACCTCCGCCACCGTCGTCCCGAGCCGCCGCTCGACGCCCAGTTCGTCCAGCGCCGCCTCGATCGC
>NZ_JACBXC010001421.1 GCF_013870535.1 Streptomyces phytophilus
TTCTCGGCGCCGGTCTGCTGCTCGTCCAGCGCGGCGTACTGACCGGTGAGGCTGATGGCCCGGCGGAGCTGCGAGCGCTCCGCGACCACGTCGAACCCGGCGACGCTCGCCGTGCCCGCGTCGGCGCGCAGCAGCGTCGCGAGGATCCGGACCGTGGTGGTCTTGCCGGCGCCGTTGGGCCCGAGGAGGGCGAAGACGGTGCCGGGCGGGACGCTCAGGCCGACGCCGTCGAGCACCTTCGTGCCGCCGTACGCCTTGGTGAGGCCGGCGGCCTCGACGGCGGGGCGGGTGGGCTGGGGCACAGCTCCCCCCTTTCTCCGTAGAGCTGGTTCTGCGTATGCCGTACGCGCTACTGCGTAGACCATACACGGCACTGCGTATGACGTAAACTGAGCAGATGGACGCCATGGACACCGCCGGCGAGAGCGAACGCGGCGAAGACAAGCGCGACACCGGAGCCGTCCCCGCCAGCGTCGAAGCCGCCTGGGGCCTGCGGCCCCGGCCGCACAAAGGGCCGAAGCGGGGGCTGACGCTGGAGGGGATCGTGGCCGCGGCGGTCGCGGTCGCCGACGCCGAAGGGCTGGAGGCCGCGTCGATGGGGCGGGTCGCCAAGGAGCTGGGCGTCTCGACGATGGCGTTGTACCGGTACGTGGCCACGAAGGACGAGCTGGTCACGCTGATGGTCGACGGGGCCTTCGGCCCCCCGCCACCGCTGCCCGAGGGCGTCGGGGACGACTGGCGGGCGGGGCTGCGGCACTGGCACCAGGCCATCGGCAGCGCGATGTTCGCGCACCCGTGGGCCGTGGCGCACATCCCGAGCGGCGGCCCGCCGGTCACGCCGAACCAGCTCGCCGCGCTCGACCAGGCCCTCTACCTCCTCCGCGACACCCCGCTCACGGAGTTCGAGAAGGTGGCCACGGCGCTGCTCGTGAGCAACCAGGTGCGCGCGGAGGTGACCATCGCCCTGGCGATGGGCGGGAACGCGGAGGTGGAGCGGCTGATGAGCGAGTACAGCCACTTCCTGCTCCGGGTCTCCGACACCGGCCGCCTGCCCCATCTGCGTACGGCGGTGGAGGGCGGCGCCTTCGACGAGCCGGACGCGCAGGCACCGCAGCAGCCCTCCGACTACGACGAGTTCGCGTTCGGCCTGGAGCGCGTGCTCGACGGCATCCAGGCGCTGATCGACGCCCGCCGCCCGGACTGATCAAGGGGGCTTTCGCGCGGCGGCGGACCCGGGGGATCATGCAGCATGGGCGCGGACGGCTGGCACTTCACCGATGACGTGGACGCATTCCTGGCCGAAGCGGGAGAGTTCCTGCGCGGCAGGCCCGTACCGCACATCATGGCGCTGACCTGGACGGCACGGCTCCGAGCGCGCGGCACGGGCCCGTACGGCGGCGGGCGCCCGCTGCTCGGCCGGCTCACCCGGGCGGGGTCCGTCCTCGGCGCCTGCCACCGGCTCCCG
>NZ_JACBXC010001422.1 GCF_013870535.1 Streptomyces phytophilus
TTCGGTACGGGCGGAGTCGGCACGGGCGGGTTCGGTGCGGGCGGAGTCGGGGGCGGATTCCGCGGGGGCGGGGGCCCGTCGGACCGGCGGTCCGGCGGCGGCTGCTGCGCTCATCGTGCGGTGCTCATCGTGCGGTTCGTGCTCTTTCCTCGTGCGCCTGCTCGTGTGCTTCGCATGCCTGCTCGTCGTCCGCTCCCGCCGGCCGCCGCCCTCATCTCTGGTACCGGTCGAGTACGAGGTTCCCGTCCTCGACCAGCGACTCGCGCAACTCGTCCAGGTCGGTGTCCCCGTTGAAGTACCGCTGGAACGCCGGGGTGGCGATCTTGTCCGACCACTCGCGGTACCCCCGCACCCCCAGCACCGGCGCGGGCCGCAGCGAGCGGGCCACCTCCACGCCCGTACGCCACCCGTACTTCTCGGTGTTCAGCGCCGGATCCTTGAGCGCCTGCGCGCCGGTGGGCAGCATCCAGTCGCCCGCGGCCAGCTCGGCCATGTGCTCCGGCCGGGTCATGAAGGCGATGAAGTCCGCCGCCGCCTGCCGGTGGTCGCTGTCCTCGGCCACCGACAGCGTCTGGGGGCTCACGCCCTGCGCGAGGCCGCCGGCGGGCCCGTCGCCCGCGGGCATCGGCAGCACCGACCACCCGAAGCCGTCGGGCGCCTGCTGGGTGACGAGCTGGCGGTAGGAGAAGTTCAGCGGCACCATCGCGTACCGCCCGGCGAAGAAGCCGGGCAGGGTGTCGGAGCCGGACATGCCCAGGCTGCTGCGCGGTGCGGTGCGGTCCTCGTTGACCTGGCGGTCGATGGTCTCGGCGACGGCGGAGTCCTCGGGGCCGTAGGCGACGCGGTTCTTCGGGCCGTCGTCGGTCTGCTCCCGGGAGAACAGCCCGCCGCCGGTGGACAGCGAGAGGTTCACCGACTGGCTGACGGGCTCCTTCATGCCCCAGGCCACGCCGTAGCGGTCGGTCTTGCCGTCGCCGTCGGTGTCGGCGGTCAGCTCCTCGGCCGCGGCCTCGAACTCCGCCCAGCTCCACGGGTCGGCCGCCGTCGGCACCCGCACCCCCGACTCCTTGAGCACCTCGGTGTTGGCGAACATCATCCGCGGCTCCTGGAGGAAGGGGACGCCGTAGATGCCGCCGTTCATGGTCGTCGTCCGCCACGCCTGCTCCGGGATGTCGGCGCGCAGCGAGTCGGGCAGCAGGTCGGTGAGGTCGGCGAGGTAGCCGCCGTAGGCGAAGTCGGTGAGGTCGTCGGCGGCGTCGTGGATGATGTCGGGCGCCTCGCCGCCCTCGAAGGAGGTCAGCAGCTGGTCGTGCACGGTGTCCCAGATGCCCTGTACGTAGCGGACCTGAACCTCGGGGTGCTCCTCGTTCCACTGCTCGACGAGCCGCTTGTTGGCGGCGACCGACTCCTCCTGCCAGGCGAGGCTGAGGTAGTCGAGGGTCACCGTGCCGTCGTCGGAGCCG
>NZ_JACBXC010001423.1 GCF_013870535.1 Streptomyces phytophilus
CCTGGGCCGAGGCGGACGACGACGTGTACCTCGCCGTCCACGCCACCCCCGAGTTCCAGCGCGTCCGCCGCCGGTACCGCCGGTTCGTGGTGCCGGCCGCGCTCGCGTTCCTCGCCTGGTACCTGTCGTACGTCGTCGCCGCCACCGTCGCCCCCGAGCTGATGGGCCGCCGGGTCGCGGGGCCGGTCAACGTCGCGCTGCTCGCCGGCCTCGGCCAGTTCGCGACGACGTTCCTGCTCACGTGGGCGTACGCCAGGCACGCCCGGCTGCGCCGCGACCCGGCCGCGCTCGACCTGCGCTGGGACATCGCCATGCGGACCCGCCGCGCCGACCGCTACGTGGACACCCGGACCGACCCGCCGCGGGAGCCGGGCCGGTGACCGGGGAGCACCAGAGGCTCGCGCTGCTGCTGTTCTGCGCGTTCGTGGCGCTGACCCTGGCCATCACGCTCTGGGCGGGCCGGCGGCGGCACGGCTCACCGGAGGAGTTCTACGCCGGCGGACGGCTGTTCACCCCCATGGAGAACGGTTTCGCCATCTCCGGGGACTACATGTCCGCCGCCTCCTTCCTCGGCATCTCCGGCCTCATCGCCCTCTACGGCTACGACGGCGTGCTGTACTCCGTCGGCTTCCTCGTCGCCTGGCTCGTCGTGCTGCTGCTCGTCGCCGAACTCGTGCGCAACTGCGGCCGGTTCACCCTCGCCGACGTCGTCGCCTCCCGGCTGCGCCGGCCGCAGGTGCGGTTCGCGGCGGGCATCTCGTCGGTCACGGTCTCGGTGCTGTACCTCGTCGCGCAGATGGTCGGCGCGGGCAGCCTGGTGGCGCTGCTGGCCGGCGGCCACACCGGCACCGGCGCGCGCACCGCGGCGGTCGCGGGCGTCGGCGCACTGATGGTGACGTACGTCGTGCTCGGCGGGATGCGCGCGACGACCTGGATCCAGATCGTCAAGGCCGTGCTGCTGCTGGCCGGGGCGCTCACGCTCACCGTGCTGGTGCTGCTGCGGTTCCACGGCGACGTCGGCGCGCTGCTGGAGTCCGCGGCCGGGCGCAGCGGCCACGGCTCCGACTTCCTCGCCCCGGGCCTGGCGTACGGCGGCGGGCTCGCCGACCGGCTGGACTTCCTCAGCCTCGGCATCGCTCTGGTCCTCGGCACCGCGGGGCTGCCGCACATCCTGGCCCGCTTCTACACCGTGCCGACGGCCACCTCCGCGCGCCGCTCGGTGGTCTGGTCGATCGGGTTGATCGGCGGCTTCTACCTGATGACGATCGTGCTCGGCTTCGGCGCCGCGGCACTCGTGGGCGGCGACGCGGTGCGCGCGGACGACCCGTCGGGCAACACGGCGGTGCCGCTGCTGGCGCTCGACCTCGGCGGCGGCGCGGCCTCCACCGGGGGGACGGTCCTCTTCGCGGTGGTGGCAGCCGTCGCGTTCGCGACGATCCTCGCGGTCGTCGCGGGGATCACGC
>NZ_JACBXC010001424.1 GCF_013870535.1 Streptomyces phytophilus
GGCACCAGCACCAGCACCGCCGCCGCACACGCGCCGACCACTGCACGCCTCGCCCTGCCCATGGGTCACCTCTCTCCCGCGCCGATTCGCTGGAGTGATAACCCGAAAAACATACAAATACCGCATGCTCACCCGGCTGCCCGAACAGGTACACCGCCCGGACGACGCCCCTGGTCCTGATGCGCTACGGGACCGGAGGGCGGCGGCGCCTCAGAGCCGGCCCCAGCCCGCCCGGTCGCCCCGGCCGTAGGCCGTGATCGCGAAGCCGTGGCCGGCGGCCCACTGCTGGGCCGCGTACCCGAGCCGCGGCGAACCGCTGTTGAGGAAGTCCTCGGCGATTTCCCGGTCCCCCCTGCTCTGCAGCTCCAGTTCCAGCACGGCGAGGAAGTCCGCGCGGCCGAGCCGGACGGCGGTCTCCAGGACCTCCCGCAGCGGCTCCCCGTCGGCGGTCCTGGCAAGGACGTTGGTCAGCGCGGCGGGGTAGACGGGGTCGGGGTGGTACGGGCGCAGCTCCTCGGCCAGCGCCGCGGCCCGGGACGCCTCCTCCTCACCGGCCTGGTGGCGGAGTGCGACCAGCTCGTCGATCCGGAGTTCCACCTCGGCGACTTCGGCGAGCTGGTGGGGCAGCAGCCCGTCGCGGTTGTGCGCGTCCTGGCGGGCGCCCAGGGCGAGCAGGGTCTGCACGAGTTCGTCGTCGCCCGCGTAGTAGGCGTAGTGCAGCGCCGTGTCGCCCCGGTTGTCGGCGATGCCGACGCCGTAGCCGCCGTCCACCAGGGCGCGCACCTCGGCGGGATCGCCGCGCAGTACGGCACCGAGGAAGGTCGTGCGGCGGCGACGCACGCGCAGCCCGGAGCCGACGACGACGAGGCAGGTCACAAGGGCGATCAGCAGACCCAGCACGGGCTCTCCACTTCTCCGCGGTCGGGAGCGGGGGCAGTGTCGCGCAACGGGCCCGGGACCGCTCCCCGGCGGCGGATCCGGCGCGGCGGTCGGGGAGTCGGGGAGTCTACGGGGCGGGGAGCAGGGCGGCCCGTACACGGTGACGGGCCGGCCCGCGATGGGCTGGCAGTGCAGGAGGCCGGGGCGTGGATCCGTACGGCTTCCAGAGGCGGCGGCCCCGGGCCCGGCCGCGTGTCTGCCGGATCTGTCGGGCCGGGCCCGGGGGTGTGACTGCCGCGGGCGCCCTAGGGGGGTGGGGGCCTCGTGGGCGCAGGGGCCCGCGGCAGGGCTTTACAACTTCAGCAGCCGCTCCGCGAGGTCGCGGGAGTCGCGGAGCGCGAGGCGCAGGCGCTCGGTCTCCGCGTTCCCGGCGCCCTCGGCGGCACGGGCACGGCGGGTCAGCTCGCGGTAGGTGCCGCGGCGCTCCACGAGGAGCGCGGCGATCCGCTCGCCGAGATCCCCGAGGAGGGCGCAGGCGTCGTCGACGGCGCCCGGCGGGTCGTCCACGAAGCGGCCCGTGGC
>NZ_JACBXC010001425.1 GCF_013870535.1 Streptomyces phytophilus
AGCCGGCGGGCAGGAGGGCGGCGGGCAGCCGCCAGTCGCCCCACCGGGCCTCGTCGAGGAGGTAGGTGGAGATGCCGATGAGAGGCCGGTCCATCACTTCTCCTTCCCGGCAGGGCGTTCGAGCTCGGCCTCCGCCTCCGCCAGCGCCGCGAACTCCTCCTCGGGCGCCGCCGCGACCAGACGGTGCCGACTGTAGAGGGCGAAATATCCCACCGCCACCGCGTACACGCAGCCCGCGATCATCGCCGCCCACTTGTCCACCAGGAACGTCGCCACCAGCGCCGACAGCGCGAGCACGAACGCCACCGCGGACGTCACCGCCCCGCCCGGCGTGCGGTACGGGCGGTGCAGCCCCGGCTCGCGGCGGCGCAGCACGATGTGCGAGAGCGCCATCAGCGCGTACGAGATGGTGGCCCCGAACACCGCGACGTTCAGCATCCGCGCCCCGTTCCCGGACCCGGCCGCGAGCGCGAAGCCGATCGCGCCGGGCACGAGCAGGCCCAGGTACGGGGCCTTGCGGCGGGAGGTGAGGGACAGGGCGCGGGGCAGGTAGCCGGCCCGGGAGAGCGCGAAGAGCTGGCGCGAGCCGGCGTAGATGAGGGAGAAGAACGACGCGACGAGCCCGGCGAGGCCCGCGTAGTTGACGAACCGGCTGAGCGCCGTCGCCTCGCCGTCCGGCTGCAGCGCCTCCACCAGCGGGTTGCCCGCGCCCTGGACGGCGGCGGAGCCGCGGGCGCCGGCCGCGGCGATGAAGGTGACGACGGCGAGCAGCAGCAGCACGCCCATCGCCCAGGCCATCGCGCGCGGCAGCGTACGGGACGGGTCCTTCGTCTCCTCCGCCGCCAGCGGCACGCCCTCGACGCCGAGGAAGAACCACATCCCGAACGGGAACGCCGCCCAGATGCCCAGGATCCCGAACGGCAGCCAGGAGTTGGCGCCGAGGGCGCCGTCGTCGACGGGGATGTCGTTGAGCGAGCCGGCGCTGAACTCGGTGAGGGCGCCGACGGCGAAGATGAGCAGCGCCGCGACGGCGACGGCGGTCACCACGAGGCTGAAGCGCAGCGCCTCGCCGACGCCCCACAGGTGGATGCCGAGGAAGATGACGAAGCAGGCGAGGTAGACGGGCCAGCCGGAGGTGAGGCCGAACAGCTCCAGCGACTCGACGTAGTCGCCGATGAAGATGACGATCGCGGCCGGCGCGAGGACGTACTCGATGAGGATCGCCGTGCCGGTCATGAACCCGCCCCAGGGACCCAGCGCCTTGCGGGCGAAGCCGTAGCCGCCGCCCGCCGTGGGCAGGACCGCGGCCAGTTCGGCGAGGGCGAAGACCAGGCAGGTGTACATCACGCCCATGAGCAGCGCGGCGATGGCCAGGCCGCCGAACCCGCCCTCCGCCAGGCCGAAGTTCCAGCCGGAGAAGTCGCCGGAGACGACGTACGCCACGCCGAGGCCGGTGAGC
>NZ_JACBXC010001426.1 GCF_013870535.1 Streptomyces phytophilus
GACAGCGGGCTGCTGGAGGTCAGGAACGCGGTGCGGCTGGTCACCGAGCTGCTGGGGGTGGCGCGGGCGACGGTCTACAACTACCTGCGGTGAAGCGGGGGCCAAGGGCCGCGCCCCGGCATGCGGCCGAACGGGGCCCGGCCGCCGCCCCCGTTCGGCCCCGCTCTGGATGCGTACGGACAGCGGGCGTTCGAGGCTGACGGTGGAGGTGTGCCATGGCACCCAGACGTTTCCCCCGCCGCGCCGCGGTCCTGCTCCTCGCCCTGCTCACCGTCGTCGCGGCCGGCGGCCCCGCCGAGACGCTGCCCCGCGGGCAGCAGCGCCGCGCGGCGGCCCCCTTCCGCCATCCCGGAGTACTCGTCGGCGGCCCCCAACTGCGCGCCGTACGCGCCCGGGTGCACGACGGCGACCGGCCCTTCCGCGCGTTCCGCGCGATGCGCCGCAGCCGCTACGGCCGGCTCTCCTACATCCCCCACCCGGTCCCGGTCGTCGAGTGCCCGCCCGACACCAACCCCGGCGTCGGCTGCACCGACGAGCGCGAGGACGCCATCGCCGCGTACACCCACGCGCTGATCTGGACCGTCACCCGCGACCGCGCCCACGCCGAGAAGGCCGTGCAGATCATGGACGCCTGGTCCGCCCGGCTCACCGGCCACACCGAGGGCAACGCCCCGCTGCAGGCCGCCTGGGCGGGCTCCACCTGGGCGCGGGCCGCCGAGGTGATGCGCGCCACCTACGACGGCTGGCCGCGCGCCGGCGTACGCCGCTTCGAGCGGCTCCTGCGCGACGCCTACCTCCCCGAGGTCACCGGCGCCGTCCCCGACTACAACGGCAACTGGGACCTGGCGATGACCGACGCCGCCATCGGCATCGCCGTCTTCCTCGACGACCGCCCCGCCTACGCCGAGGCGCTGCGCCGCTTCCGCGCCCGCGTGCCCGCGTACTTCTACGTACGCGCCGACGGCCCGCGGCCCAAGCCGCCGCCCGGCGGTCGGATCGACACCGCCGAGGAGATCACCGCCTACTGGTTCGGACAGCGCACCTACCCCGAGGGCCTGGCCCAGGAGGCGTGCCGCAACCTGATGCACGTCGGCTACGCGCTCGCCGCCACCGCGCACATCGCCGAGACCGCCCGGCTCCAGGGCACCGACCTCTACACCGAGGTGCAGCCGCGGATCACCGCCGCGCTGGAGCTGCACTCCCGCTACCAGCTCGGCGAGCGCCCGCCCGCGTCGCTGTGCGGCGGCCGGGTGGAGCGCACCATGGGCCCGGACCTGGAGGTGGCGTACCACCACTACCACGACCGGCGCGGGGTAGAACTGCCGCAGACCGCGAAGCTGCTGGCGCGGCAGCGGCCTGCCGGCACCGACGACCTGTTCGTCGCCTGGGAGACCCTGACGCACGCGGCCGGCCCCGGCTGACGCCGGCCACCCGCCACCCCTCACGACCCGAGGAG
>NZ_JACBXC010001427.1 GCF_013870535.1 Streptomyces phytophilus
GGACGGATTCAATCGGTCGTCGCAACGCTGGCTGGTGGGAGCGATCGTAGCTGCTTGGTGAACACTTCAGCTGGGGTTCGCCACCCGAGGGTTTTCCGGGGCCGGTTGTTGAAGACCGCTGCGACGGCCTGGAGCTCTTCGCTGTTCCAGCGGGACAAGTCGGTGCCCTTGGGGAAGTACTGGCGTAGTAGGCCGTTGGTGTTCTCGTTGGTCCCGCGTTGCCAGGGGCTGTGGGGGTCGGCGAAGTAGACAGGGATGTCGGTCTCGACCGTGAAGGCGGGGTGCGCGGACAGTTCCTTGCCGCGGTCCCAGGTGAGAGACCGCCGGAGTTGCTCAGGCAGTGTGGTCATCGTCCTGGCCAGGGCGTTCTTCATCGTGATGGCGCCGTAGCCAGCCAGAGCGGGTCCGTTCTTGGTGCGCGGGACCACGCCGTAGCCCTCCTCGCGCGGCAGGTGGACCAGCATGGTGAACCTGGTGGTCCGCTCGACGAGGGTACCGATCGCCGAGCGTTTCAGTCCGATGACCAGGTCGCCCTCCCAGTGCCCGGGAACGGCGCGGTCCTCGGCCTCGGCGGGACGCTCGCTGAGCAGGACCTTGTCGGTGACGTGGGCCCACGCCTTCTGCCGGCTGCGTGCCCGGGGAACACGCAGTGCCCGTCCGGTGCGCAGGCAGGCCACCAGCTCGCGTTTCAGCGCACCACGTCCCTCGACGTAGAGCGCCTGGTAGATCGCCTCGTGACTGATACGCATGTCCTCATCGTCGGGGAACTCAACCGGCAGGCGTCGCGCGATCTGCTCTGGGCTCCATGCTGTCACCCAGCCTCTGTCGCCACGGTGCGGCTTGTTGCGCCCCTTCCAGGCCGGGCCCTTTGGGCCCACCTGGTTGCCTCCGGCGTCGGTGACGTCCCCCGACAGCCGAGCCTGGACACAAGCTCGCAGCCTCGGGTTGTCCACGAGCTTGGCCGTCTTCGGGCGCCTGGCCCGGCGTTCAGCGTGCCACTGTGCGGTCGAGGCCCGATAGTCCAGCTTGTAGGTCCGGGTGGAGGCATTGCGCCGCAGCTCACGGGAGACCGTCGACGGCGCCCGTCCGAGCCTGCGGGCGATCTCGCGGATGCCGGCGCCCTGGGCATGCCAGACGGCGATGTCCTCCCGTTCGGGAAACGACAGGTAGCGCCCGGACACCTCGTCAGGAAGACACGGATTCACGCCGCCAGCGTGCCGGAACCAGCGGAATCCCACCGGCCCGGACACCCCGGCAGCACTGCACGCATCCTCGGTCTTGACACCCCGAGCGATCACCGTCCAGAACCTGACCCTGTCCTCACGCCAGGCCACCGACGGCCTGCCCGCCGACGGCATCAATCCCCGATACGCACGAACCTGCTTGTGGCGCTCCACAGAGCCCATCGCTCCACCTCCCGATCAAGGTGTTGCGACGATCAGTTGAATCCGTCCTG
>NZ_JACBXC010001428.1 GCF_013870535.1 Streptomyces phytophilus
CGCACGCCCCCGTACGCCCGCACCGGCCGCCCGTCCGCCACCCGCCCGGGAGGTCCGTAGAATCTCCCCACGTGAACAAGCCGCGCATCCCCAACGTCCTGGCCGCCCGCTACGCCTCCGCCGAGCTGGCCGCCCTCTGGTCCCCCGAGCACAAGGTCGTCCTGGAGCGGCAGCTGTGGCTCGCCGTGCTGCGCGCCCAGCGGGACCTGGGGATCGAGGTGCCCGAGGGCGCCGTCGCCGACTACGAGCGCGTGCTCCAGGACGTCGACCTCGCCTCGATCGCCGCGCGCGAGAAGGTCACGCGGCACGACGTGAAGGCCCGGATCGAGGAGTTCAACGCGCTCGCCGGCCACGAGCAGATCCACAAGGGCATGACCTCCCGCGACCTGACCGAGAACGTGGAGCAGCTCCAGGTGCGGCAGTCGCTGGAGCTGGTGCGCGACCGCGCGGTCGCGGTGCTGGCCCGGCTGGGCAGGCTGGCGGGCGAGCACTCCGGCCTGGTGATGGCCGGCCGCTCGCACAACGTCGCCGCGCAGGCCACCACGCTGGGCAAGCGGTTCGCCACCGCCGCCGACGAGCTGCTGACCGCGTACGGCCGCGTGGAGGACCTGCTCGCGCGCTACCCGCTGCGCGGCATCAAGGGTCCCGTCGGCACCGCGCAGGACATGCTCGACCTGCTCGGCGGCGGCAAGGAGGGCGCCGCGCGGCTCGCCGAGCTGGAGGGCCGGGTCGCCGGCCACCTGGGCTTCGCCCACGCCCTCACCTCCGTCGGCCAGGTCTACCCGCGCTCCCTGGACTACGACGTGGTCGCGGCCCTGGTGCAGGTCGCCGCCGCGCCGTCGTCGCTGGCGAAGACGATCCGGCTGATGGCCGGGCACGAGCTGGTCACCGAGGGCTTCAAGCCCGGCCAGGTCGGCTCGTCCGCGATGCCGCACAAGATGAACACCCGCTCCTGCGAGCGCGTGAACGGCCTCATGGTGATCCTGCGCGGGTACGCCTCGATGACCGCGGAGCTGGCGGGCGACACCTGGAACGAGGGCGACGTGTCCTGCTCCGTGGTGCGCCGCGTGGCGCTGCCGGACGCGTTCTTCGCGCTCGACGGGCTGCTGGAGACGTTCCTGACGGTGCTGGACGAGTTCGGCGCCTTCCCCGCGGTGATCGCCCGCGAGCTGGACCGCTACCTGCCGTTCCTGGCCACCACCAAGGTGCTGATGGCGGCGGTACGGGCCGGGGTCGGCCGGGAGGAGGCGCACGAGGTCGTCAAGGAACACGCGGTCGCCGCGGCGCTGGCGATGCGCGAGCGCGGCGCCGAGCGCAACGAGCTCCTCGACCGGCTCGCCGCCGACGGCCGCATCCCGCTGGACCGGGACCGGCTTCAGGCGCTGATGGCCGACCGGCTGTCGTTCACCGGCGCCGCGGAGGAGCAGGTGGCGGCGGTGGCGGCGCGGGTCGAGGA
>NZ_JACBXC010001429.1 GCF_013870535.1 Streptomyces phytophilus
CCGGCGGCGGTGGACCGGGGTCACAGGAGCGTCAGCTGCGTGTTCTCCGGGCCCTCCGGCGGCGCGCCGGGATCCTCCTCGGGCTCGATGCGGCGCGCGATGCCGGGGGCCGACGGGCCTATGCCCAGCTCCGTCGCGTACTCGTGCACCTGGCGGGTGACCTGGCGCTGGTACCACTTCGGCGCGTACGACCCGCCCGCGTACATCGTGCGGTACCGGCGGACCAGGTGCGGGTGGTGGTGCTCCAGCCAGGCCATGAACCACTCCCGCGCGCCCGGCCGCAGATGGAGCACCAGCGGCGTCACCGACGTGGCGCCCGCCTCCGCCACCGCCCGCACCGTGGCGCGCAGTTGCCCGGGTGAGTCGCTGAGGAACGGGATCACCGGCGCCATCAGCACCCCGCAGCCGATGCCGTGCTCCGCGAGGGTGCGCACCACGTCGAGCCGGCGCTGCGGCGCGGGCGTGCCCGGCTCGACGGTCCGCCACAGCTCTTCGTCCAGGAAGCCCACCGAGACCGCCACCCCGACCTGCGTGACCTCGGCCGACTGCTTGAGCAGCGGCAGGTCGCGGAGGATGAGCGTGCCCTTGGTGAGGATCGAGTACGGGTTGGCGAAGTCCCGCAGCGCCGCCAGGATGCCGGGCATCAGGCGGTACCGCCCCTCGGCGCGCTGGTAGCAGTCGACGTTCGTGCCCATGGCGATGTGCTCCCCGCGCCACCGGCGGCTCGCCAGCTCGCGCCGCAGCAGTTCCGGGGCGTTGACCTTCACGACGATCTGCGAGTCGAAGCCGCGGCCGGTGTCGAGGTCCAGATAGCCGTGGGTCTTCCGCGCGAAGCAGTAGACGCAGGCGTGGCTGCAGCCCCGGTACGGGTTCACGGTCCAGTCGAAGGCCATCCGGGACGCCCCCGGCACCCTGTTGACGATCGAGCGCGCCCGCACCTCGTGGAACGTGATGCCGCGGAACTCCGGGGTGTCGAACGTGCGGGTGACGACGGCGGCCGTGCCGAAGAGGGCGGGCGGTGCGGCCCCCGGGCCCGCGCCGCCGTCGGCGGCCTCGTCGGTCAGATTCTCCCAGCGCATCGGCACCTCCTGATTGATCTGCCGCCGAGAATAGAACACACGTTCCCTTCCCGTCGAGTCCCCTATCGGGTGATCCTGGTCAACGCCGCGCCGGGTGCGCCGCCGCGCGGTTCGCCGGTTCGAGTGGATTCCCGCCGCGCGCCCGTACGCCCCCCGCTCGGCGGGGCCGCCGCGAAAGCCGCTGATGAGCGCCCGATGGGCGCCCCGGGCAACAGAGTTGGCGCCCTCCCGCGCCGTCGTACGGGGAGTGAATCCCGTTTGCCCCGGGATCTTGGTCGGTGCGAAAAATGGTCCGGCGCAGGCGGACGATGGGGAGCTGGCACGTGGGGACGACCCTGGTGAACGACGAGCCGGTCACCGTGCCCGCGGCCGGCC
>NZ_JACBXC010000143.1 GCF_013870535.1 Streptomyces phytophilus
CCCGGCGCCTTGTCGGAGACCAGGACGTTGCCCTCGCCGGCGGCGGTGGTGCCGCTCGCGGGCGCGCCGCGGTCCAGTACGGCCACCGAGTGCCCGGCGGCGGTCAGCGCTTCGGCGCAGGCCGCGCCGATCACACCGGCGCCCACGACCACGACGTCGTACGCCACCTGCCGCCACCTCCGTTCATTAAATCGAACGGCAACGAGCGTATGGAGGGCGCCGATCGGCGGTCAAGCCCCTGTTCCGGGCAGGCGTTGTGCGTTTTGTCGGGGCGCCGGCACGGCGCACGAGGCGACCGGCGGGACCGGGTGCGCGGCGGCCGGGTACTCCAGCATCAGCACCGAGAGCACCGGGCCCTCGACGGTCTCGTAGACGTGCGGCGCCGCGGCCGGGAAGCAGACGTAGTCGCCGGGGCCCAGCTCGTACGGCGCCTCCGGCGGCCCCACCCGGAGCCGCCCGGACGTGACGACGACGTGCTCGCGCCCCGGGTGGCCCGCGGAGTGCTGCACCTCGCCGGGGCGCACCCGCTGGTCGTACAGCTCGACGACCGTGTCGGTGAGGTCCATGCGGCGCAGCATCCGCAGGTCGACCGCGTTGCTGCTGAGCACTTCCAGGCCCGCGGAGCGGACGAGCAGCACGTCCGGGTCCGCGCGCTCGGTGAGCAGCGACGACACCGGAACCTCCAGGGCGTTCGACAAACTGAACACCGTCTCGATGGTGGGATTCCCGGTCCCGGACTCCAGCTGCGACAGCGTGCCCTTGGCGATCCCGGAGGCGCGCGCCAGCCCCGACAGAGTGAGCCCCGCCCGCGTCCGCAGCGCCCGCAGGTTGGCCCCGAGCACCCGGCCTGCCTGTTCCCGTACCACCGGACCTCCTCGACAAGTCGTGCGAGAGGCTACCCCGCGCCCGGCGAGGCGGCGACGGGCGTATTCACTATTCGCGTATCGTCGTTTTCATTGGTCGGCCCATTGGCGCGCGGGAGTTGACCCCCAATTCCCCGTGAAATTGGGGCCGTTGTTACTCAGGGGTTGTCGTGTGCATGTCCCGGATGTTTTCATGGCCGACCGGACATGCGCGCGCACAATCCTTGATCCCCCCACATCCACCCCCCACCTGAAGAAGGAGACCAGGATGGCAGCACATCCGGGTTTCGACCGCCGCGCACTGCTGCGCGGCGGACTGACCGCCTCCGCGGCCGGAGCGCTCGGACTCGGCGCGGCGGGGCTCGCACACGCCGCACCCAGGTCAGCGACCACCTCCGGGGCCTTCGCGGCCCCCGACCCGCTGCGCGGCGCCCGCCCGCTCGCCGCGCCGGAACCGCGCATCTACAGCACCGCGGAATGGGATGCCCGACCGCCGGAAATCGACATCGTCGTCCTCGACCACGTGCCGACGTACATCGTCGTCCACCACACCGCGGAACCCGGCAACAGCGAGGATTACTCGCTCGAACACGCCATGGAAATCTGCCGGTCCATCCAGAACTTCCACATGGACACCCAGGGCTGGGGCGACACCGGCCAGCAGTTCACCATCAGCCGCGGCGGGTTCTGCCTCGAAGGCCGGCACGAGAGCCTCGACGTCGTCCGCGGCGGCACCCAGCACGTGCAGGGCGCCAACGTCGGCGGCCGCAACAGCGAGGTCATCGGCATCGAGAACGAGGGCCTGTACGTCGACGTCGACGTGCCCACCGCGCTGTGGGACTCGCTCGTCGCGATGGTCGCCTGGATCGCCGGCCAGTACGGGCGGCCGGTGGAGAACATCATGGGCCACCGCGACTTCAACTCCACCCAGTGCCCCGGCGACGTGCTCTACGCCCGCCTGCCGGAGCTGCGCGAGGCGGTGGCCGGGGCCCTCGGCGCGCCCGCACCGGAACGGACCGCCGTCTGGCCGCTGCTGCGCCCCGGCGACAGCGGACCCGTGGTACGCGCGGCGCAGCACCTGCTGCGCGCCCGCGGGTTCACCGGGCTGCCGGCCGACGGGCTCTTCGGGCCGGAGACGAAGCGGGCCGTGGCCAAGCTCGCGGAGGCCGGCGGAGTCGAACGGCACTCCTGCTCTGCGGAGTTCCACAAGCGCACCGACGAGACGGGCTACCTCGGCTCCGACATCTGGCCGCTGATCACCCCGCGCGGGCGCGCCGGGGTGGACGGCGAGGTCGCGAAGGCCGTCGAGGCGCTGCTCGGCCGCGGGCGGCGGGCGCCGTCGGGCCGGGAGCTGGACACGGCGGCATGGAAGCAGCTGCTGTCCTGACGGCCTGATCGCGTACGGCCTGATCGCGTACGCGGCGAAACCGCGACCGTCGCGTCCGCCCCCACGCCGGGGCGGCGCGGCGGTCGCCGGTGTCAGCGGCGGCCGGCCACGAACGGCCGGAGCTTGTCGGCGAGGGCGTCGCTCGTCACCAACTGGAAGTCCGTGGCCGGGAACAGGGCCGAGTCGGGGCAGGTCTGCTGAGGACTGGTCGTTCCGTCGAGAGCGAACTCCGTCACCGGCTCGCCGGTGGCCGCCTCGAAGACCCGGAAGAGGTAGCGGGCGGTCTGCACGTCGTACTCGCCGTCGCCGGAGTTGTTCGAGCCGCCGAGGTACGTGCAGGTGCCCACGGTGCGGCTGTCGTGGCTGTCGTCGTCGTACTGGCAGACCACGAGCTGGGTGTCGATGTTCGTGGCGGCCGGCGCCCAGTCGCCGGGCAGCTGGGGCGGCTCGCTCTCGTCGACGGCGATGTCGTCCTTGAACAGCACGGCGGGATGCGGCCCGTTGCCCTCGTAGGCGGGCCCGCCCGGCAGGTACGGCTTCACCTTGCGGGCCTCGAACGGCTCGGTGAAGTCGCAGGCGTCCTCGCTGCTCCCCACGGTCTGCCGTGCCGGAGGCGGCGTACGCGGCAGCGGATCGGGGGAAGCCGTCGGGCTCGCGGCCCTCGGCCCCTTCGCGTCGTCACCGCCGCCGGAGCAGGCGGCGGGCCCCGCCAGCCAGGCGACCGCGACCAGCACGCACCCCGCCACGCCCCGCCGCACACGTCCCACGATGCCCGCTCCCTCCGACCGTGCCCCGGGTTCCGCCCGCACCGTACCGCCACCACCCGGGACGGGTCCCCGCAGACCAGGTGCGCCACCGCCAAGGCCGACCACCGCAGGACCTCCGGCCGCCCGCGTCGCGGCTCTGCCGGTTCCTTTCCGCGGTGCTTGGGGTCGTGGTCCGGCATCCCTGCCGTCACCGCCCGGGACGGGTCCCAGGTGCCGGTCCGGTCAAGGTCAAGTAGCGGGGGTCTCCGGCCGCCCGCGTCGCGGCTCTGCCGGTTCCTTTCCGCGGTGCTTGGGGTCGTGGTCCGGCATCCCTGCCGTCACCGCCCGGGACGGGTCCCAGGTGCCGGTCCCGTCAAGGTCAACTACCGGGAGGTCTCCAGGTGGTTGGGTAGGGGGTGAGCAGTGCCGGAGGGTGTGGTCCGGTGCGGAAGGAGGAGCGCTGTGGAGCCGCTGGCGGCTGGGGACCCCGCGCGGATGGGCGACTTCGTGCTACGTGGCCGCCTGGGCGCGGGCGGCATGGGAGAGGTGTTCCTCGGCCGGTCGCCCGGCGGGCGCGCGGCGGCGGTGAAGGTGGTGCACGCCCATCTGGCGCGGCAGCCGGAGTTCCGGCGCCGGTTCCGGCGGGAGGTGGCCGCCGCGCGGTCGGTGAGCGGCGCGTACACCGCGCCGGTGATGGCGGCCGGCCCCGAGGACGAGCGGCCGTGGATCGCCACCCTGTACGTCCCGGGCCCTTCCCTCGCCGACGCCGTGAGCGCCGCGGGGGCGTTCCCGGAGGACTCGGTGTGGCCGCTGGCGGCCGGGCTGGTCGAGGCGTTGCAGGCCATCCACGCCGAGGGGCTCCTCCACCGCGACCTCACACCGGCGAACGTGCTGCTGGCCGCGGACGGCCCGCGCGTGATCGACTTCGGGATCTCCCGGGCCATGGACGGCACCGTGCTGACCGGGACCGGTGCGACCATCGGCACGCCCGGCTTCATGTCCCCCGAGCAGGCCCAGGACGGCGACGTGCGGCAGCCCGGCGACGTCTTCTCCTTCGGCGCCGTGCTGGCCTACGCCGCCGGCGGCGTCGAGCCCTTCGGCCGCGGTGCGCCGCTGGGAGTCCTGCACCGCGTGGTGACGGCGGAACCGCGGCTGGACGGCGTGCCGGAGCGGATACGCACCCTCGTCGCCGCGTGTCTGGCGAAGAACCCGGACGACCGGCCCACCCCCGCCGGCCTCCTCGGCCTGATCGCCGCGGAGTGGGAACCGGGCGACGACTTCCCGGCCGCGCCGCCGTGGCCCGACGCCGTGAACACCCTCATCCAGGCCCGCGCCGTACCGTCCACCGCCCGCAACACCGCACCCAACACCGAGCCGGACGACGCCCCGCCGCCCCCGCACGAGGCGCCCACGATGACCGCACCCCCGCGGTACGAACCCGACCCGCCCCCGGAGCCCGAGCCGGAGCCCGCGCCCGCCGCCTCCGGTCGCGTACCGAAGGCCGACCGCCCCCGCGCGCTGCGCCGCCGCCACCGGCAGGCCCTCAAGCTCAGGAGGACCGGCGAGCACGAGGAGGCCGCCCGCCTGCTGGCCGAGGTCGTCGCGGACCGCAGCCGCGTGCAGGGGGCCGACCACGTCGACGTTCTCTTCGCCCGCCAGCACCACGCCATGGCCCTCGCGGAGTCGGGCCGGGAAGGGGAGGCGGCGGAGCTGCTGGGCGAGCTGGTCCCGGAGTTCGTGCGCCGGCTGGGAGCCGAGCACCGCAACGCCCTGACCACCCGCCGGAGCCACGCCGAGGCCCTCGGAAACGCGGGCCGGTACGAGGAGGCCGTGCGGCTGCTGGCCGACATCATCCCGGACTCCGTGAGCGGCCTGGGCCGCGACCACCCCCACACGCTGCTCGCCCGCCACATCCACGCCTGCAACGTCGCGGAGGCGGGGAACTACGCGGAGGCCGCGCGCCTGTTCGCCGATCTCCTCGACGACCGGATCCGCGTGCACGGGCGCAACCATTCCAAGACCCTGGTCGCCCGCATGCTCCATGCCCACTTCGTCGGACAGGCGGGGGACCACGCGGAAGGCGCCCGCATGCTGGGCGAACTCCTGCCCGACCTGTCCCGGGTGCGGGGCCCCGACCACTCCGAGACCCTGGCTGCCCGCGGCGGCCGGGCCCGCCATCTCGACCTGGCGGGGGAGCACGGGGAGGCGGCACGCGCGTACGCGGAGCTGGCTGCCGGCACCGCCCGCGCCCTGGGGCCGGACCACGTGGACACCCTGCACGCGCGCGAGCGCCACGCCTCGTGCCTCGGCACGGCGGGCGGCCACGCGGAGTCGGCCCGGCTGCACGCCGGGCTGGCCGCGGACCGCGCGCGTGTCCAGGGCCCCGGCCACTACGAAACCCTGCTCGCCCGCCACCTCAGTGCGTGGGAGCTGGGCGAGGCGGGCGAGTACGCCGAGGCGGCCCGGCTGATGGGCGAGGTCGCGGTCGACTGGGAGGGCGTCGTGGGGCCCGACCACGGCGACACCCTGAAAGCGCGCCACTGCCACGCCCGTTACGTCGGCGGCGCGGGGGACCACGCCGAGGCGGTCCGGCTGCTGGCCCAGGTGGCCGCCGACTGGGCGCGCGTCGAGGGCCCCGGCCATCACGAGGCCCTGGTCTCCCGCGAGTGGCAGGCGTTCCATCTCGACGAGACGGGGGACCACGAGGAGGCCGAGCGGCTGAGGGCGGAAGTCGACGCCTACCGGGCCCGTGCCGAAGGAGAGCCCGCGGCCTGACCCGAACGGGCGCGGCCGCGGGAGAATGCCGGCGAGGGCGCGGGTGGGCCGCGGCCCGGCCGGACGGTGAGGAGACCCATGAGCGGATCGAGGAGATCGCCTGCGGAACCGGTTCGGTTATCGGCCCGGCTTCCCGGCCCGCGGGTACATGTCGCGCTGGCCACCTGCCTGGTCCTCACCTGGGTCGGCCTCGCCGCCTGTTCGGGGGACTCCGGTCCGGACGGACCGGCCCCCGGCCCCTCCTCCCGGCCCGCTGCCGGTGAGTCGCCCGCCGGTACCCCGTCCGAACAGGCCGTCGCCGGCGTGGAGTACGCCCGTGCCAAGAAGGTGCTGGACCGGCACCAGGAGTCGATCTGGCGCTATCCCGGCGTCCAGGGAATGGGCATCGAGGGAGCCCCCGGCGCCGAGGACGGCGGCCGCGAGCCGTCGCCCGAGCCGCTCTTCCGGATCGTCGTCCACGTCGACACCCGGGCCGACGTGCCGGACGCCCCCCGGTCGGTCGAGGGCGTGCCGCTGAGGTTCACCGTCAGCGGCGAGTTCACCGCCCAGCCCGCTCCGGCCGGCTAGCCGTACGGCTCAAGGGGCGTCCGGGATGCGGCGGTGGACGTCGGTGAGCAGGTTGCGCATCGCCATGCGGAACAGCTCGGCGCGGTGTTCGCCGAGGAACGAGGTGTGGCCGAACACCTCCAGCACCACCAGCCCGTGCATGTGCCCCCAGCCGCTGAACAGCAGCGCGAACGCCGCCGGCGGCAGGACATCCGGATCGTCCGGGCGCAGGGGGCCGAGGTGGGCGCTGAGTTCGGGGGAGAGCGGCGGGATGTCGGCCGCGGCGAGCTGCTCGTGCGTGTACCCGCCGAACAGCTCGCGCTCGAAGACGGCGCTCATCCGGCGCACCGCCTGCGTGGTCGGCCCCTCGGCGGGCGCGGCGTAGTACCGCAGCGGTGTGCCGTAGATCAGCTGGAACCGCTCCGGGTTGGCCACGGCCCAGCGGCGGTAGCCCTCGGTCGCGGCCACGAACCCCGCGCCGTCGTCCCCGTCCCCCTCTCCCTCCCCGCCCCGGCCGGCCGCATCGGCGGCCTCCAGCACCGCCGCCGCCAGGTCGTCGTACGTCTTGGCGATGAGCGTCGTCAGCAGCGCGTCCCGGCTGGGGAAGTAGTGGTACAGCGCCTGCACCGTCATCCCCAGCCCGCGCGCGACCGCCCGCAGCGACAGCGCCGCCGGGCCGTGCTCGGTGATGTGCGCCTCGGCGGCGTCCACGATCTCCCGGACCGCGACCGCCCGGCGCCGCTCGCGCACCGACAGCGGGGGTGCGAGTCGTTCGTCCACGGCCATGACCACTCCCCGTCGTACCTCTTCCGCGGCGCCTTGTCAGAAAAACTTAACACTGCCAAATTCTCCGCCGCCTGACTACCGTCGTGCGCGCCGGCTCCCCCTCCCCATCGATCGGGGCCGGCTCCTGTCACCTACCGGACATATCGCGTTACATCCTTAAAGGAGAACCCCCGTGTTCAACCGCATAGCCGAGCTGGCGATCCGCCGGTCCCGGCTGGTCCTCGTCGCCGCCGCCGTGGCCGTCGTCCTCATGGGCGCCCTCGGCGCCGGCGCGTTTGCCCAGCTCAAGGGCGGCGGCTACGACGACCCGTCCGCCCAGTCCACCCGGGCCGGCGAGATCATCGACGACAAGTTCGGCGGGGAGACGAACCTCGTGCTGCTCGTACGGGCCGCGCAGGGCGGCGCCGACGTCGACGCCCGGCCGGTCGCGGAGGGCGGCCGGGACCTGGTGGCCGGGCTGAAAGCCGACGACCGGGTCACCAACGTCGTCTCCTACTGGGACACCGGCAACCCCGCCCTGCGCTCGAAGGACCGCGGCGAGGCCCTGGTCCTCGCCCACGTCGAGGGCGAGGACACCGAACGCGCGGAGAACGCCGAAGGCGTCATCGACGCCTTCACCGGGGAGCGGGCCGGCGGCCTCGACGTCCGGGCCGGCGGCGGCAGCGCCGTGGACACCGAGATGTCGCCGCAGGTGCAGAAGGACCTGCTGCTCGCCGAGGCGATCGCCGTGCCGCTGACGCTGGTGCTGCTGCTGTTCGTCTTCGGCAGCGTGGTCGCGGCGCTGCTGCCCCTGGTCATCGCGCTCGTCGCCATCGTCGGCACGTTCGCGCAGCTCTTCGTCCTCGGCAGTATCACCGACGTCTCCGTCTCCGCGGTCAACCTGACCACGGCCCTCGGGCTGGGCCTGGGCATCGACTACGCGCTGCTGATGGTCAGCCGGTTCCGCGAGCAGCTCGGCGCGGGCGCCTCCGTCGCCGACGCCGTGCGGACCACGGTGCACACCGCGGGCCGTACCGTCGTGTTCTCCGCCGCCACGGTGGCCGCCGCGCTCGCGGCGCTGATGGTCTTCCCGCAGTACTTCCTGCGGTCCTTCGGCTACGCCGGGGTCGGCGTCGTCGCCATCGCCGCGCTGGGCACGCTGTTCGTGATGCCGGCGCTGCTCGCCGTGCTCGGCCACCGCGTCAACAGCGGGAAGCTGCCGTGGGCCAGGCCCGGGCGCGGGGACTCCCGTTCGCCGCTGTGGGGGAGGCTGGCCCGTACCGTCATGCGGCGGCCCGCGGTCACGGCGCTGCCGGTGCTCGGCGTGCTGCTGCTGGCGGCGAGCCCGCTGCTGGGCATCACGTTCGGCACCCCGGACGAGCGGGTGCTGCCGGAGGACTCCCAGAGCCGGCAGGTCGCCACGGTGCTGCGCGAGGACTTCGCCGGCAACGACGACGGGGCCGTCCACGTCGTCATCGACGGGGCCGTCGCCGGCGCCCCGC
>NZ_JACBXC010001430.1 GCF_013870535.1 Streptomyces phytophilus
CACGCCGCCTGGGCCGGGTCGAGCTGCGGCGGCGGGACGCGGAACTCGGGCGGCTGGCGCCACTGTCCGAGCGCGGCGCCGAGGCGGCCCCCGGCCCGGTGGCGGGCGTGCTGTGTCATCGGAGCCCTTCCTTGGGTGGCGTACGACTTCATGAGCTGAACATTCCGACGAGCACGAACCCGCCGATGATGATCCCGGTCGCCCAGGCGGCCCCCGCCGTCAGACCGGCGACGACCCCGCCGGCGATCGACAGCAGCAGGACGACGCAGCCCACGCACTCGCTGGGCTTGAGCTGCTGGGCCGCTCCCGCTGGGGCGCCACCGGTCCGTACGGCCTTGAGGTTCTCGTCGATCTGCGCCTGGTCGCGCGCCGGGGCGATCCTGCTCGCGGCCTCCATCGCCTGGATCAGCTGTTGCCGCAGCGGCTTGTGCAGACCCGCCTCGCAGATCCCGAGCGCGACGTTGTTCAGCGCCACGGTGACCGTGTGCGCCATCTCCTCGGACCGCGACTCCGAGACGAACCGCTCCAGCGACTCGAACTCCGCGTACGCGGGCAGCACCTGCTCCTCCAGCGTCGCGAGGGCGTCGGCGTGCCGCCCCGACTCGTGCCGCTCCCCGGCGGTCCGCAGCGCGTCCTTGAGCCGGTCGACCGAGTCCTCGACGGTGTCCTCGAAGACGTCGGGGAGCGGCGCGGCGAACACCGGGTGGTCCGTCCACCCGGCGCAGACCTGCGCCAGCCGGGGCCGTACGGACCGGTCGGCGGCGAGTTCGGCGAACGGGGAGAGCAGCAGCCCGGGGAGGCCGGCCAGGAAGTCGTCCGGTGCGTGGTCGTCGAGCCGGGGGTCGGCCAGGGCCGTCATCCGGTGGGCGATGTGGCTGCGCAGGCCGGGGGAGTCCAGCAGCTCCGCCCAGCCGTCGGCGGCGTCGCTCCAGTACCCGGCGCGCCGGGCCGCCGGCATGTCGCCGTGGCCGGTCTCCGCCTCGATGGCGGTGAGGTGCGCGCGTACGGCCTCGTCGTGCCGCTGGTGCGTCGCGGGGCCGCAGGCGCAGCCGAGGTCGGCGTCCCGCCAGTACCAGGTCAGCTCGTCGACGAGCCGGCGCCTGGGGTCCTGGAACTCCTCGAACGCGAGCCGGACCTCGTCCTTGCGGTACCCGTCCCACACCGGCGAGTGCGCGTCGCCCGCCCAGGTCTTCTCGACCGCGAGCCGGGCGTCGAGGCGCTGCCTGTGCCGCCGCACCGCGGGACCCCGCGCGTCCACGGGCAGCCCGGTGACGGCGAAGATGTTCCTGCGGTAGAGCCGCAGCCCCGCCAGGTCGGCGAAGCGGGCCGGGGACTCCTTCATTGGATGACTCCTCGTCGCCAGGTCGTGAGCCGGGTCAGATGCCGCTCCCGCAGTCCGGGGTGGCGGTCGAGGGCTTCTTCGAGCCGGTCGGCCGCGTCGGCCAGGCGGCC
>NZ_JACBXC010001431.1 GCF_013870535.1 Streptomyces phytophilus
CAGCCGTACCACCCGGTCCCCCCACAGAATCCCCACGCCGCACTCCCTCCCACCCCCCGAACGAACCCGGTGCGATCCCCGGTTCCACCTCCGGGTTACGCTCGCCCGACGATGCCCGACATACCCCTGTCGACCCTGGTCATGCTGTGTGTCGTCGCCGCCGCGGCAGGCTGGATCGACGCCGTGGTGGGCGGTGGCGGGCTGCTGTTGCTGCCCGCGCTGCTGCTGGGCCATCCGCATCTGCAGCCCGCGTACCTGCTCGGGACGAACAAGGCCGTGGCCATCGTCGGCACCTCCGCGGCGGCGGTGACGTACGCCCGCAGGTCGCCCGTCGACGTGCGGCTGGCCGTGCGCATCGGGGCGGCGGCGCTCGCCGGCTCCGCGCTGGGGGCGTTCTTCGCCGCGGGGGTGAGCAGCGACGTCCTGCGGCCGGTGATCATGGGGGTGCTGCTCGCCGTCCTGGCGTTCGTCGCGCTGCGCCCGTCGTTCGGCACGGACGCCCCCGCGACCGGCCCGGTCACCCCGCGGCGGGTGGCCGCCGCGGTGGCGCTGGCGGGGCTGGGCATCGGCTTCTACGACGGGCTGATAGGCCCGGGTACGGGCACGTTCCTGGTGCTCGCGCTGACGGCCGTGCTGCGGCTGAACCTCGTGCAGGCGTCCGCCACCGCCAAGATCGTCAACGTCTGCACCAACTTCGGCGCGCTCGTGATGTTCTCGGTCCAGGGCACGGTGCTGTGGTCGCTGGCCGCGCTGCTGGCGGTGTTCAACCTGGGCGGCGGCTGGTTCGGCGCGCACATGGCGCTGAAGAAGGGCAGCGGCTTCGTCCGCGGCGTCCTGGTGGTCACGGTCGTGGGGCTGGTCGCCAAGCTCGCCTACGATCAGTGGGCATGACGGACTTCCTGACGGTACTGACGACGACGGACGCCCGGGAGAAGGCCGAGGCGCTGGCCCGCGGGGCGGTGGAGGCGCATCTGGCGGCGTGCGCACAGGTGAGCGCGCCGGTCACGTCCGTGTACCGGTGGGAGGGCGCGGTCGAGGAGTCCACGGAGTGGCAGGTGCTGCTCAAGACGACGACCGCCCGGTACGCGGAGCTGGAGACCCACCTGCGTACGGCACACGACTACGACGAGCCGGAGATCATCGCCACCCCGGTCACCCACGGCAGCGCGGGGTATCTGACGTGGGTGGAGCGGGAGACGGCCACCTGAGCCCGGGACCCGGGCGCGGGCGCGGCTGCGTACTCAGGACGTCCGCGCCTCCGCCGCGGCCGCCTGCCCGCTACTCCCCCGCAGGCTCCACCCGCACCGCGCACACCTTGAACTCCGGCATCCGCGACACCGGATCCAGCGCCGGGTTCGTCACCGTGTTCACCCGGCCGGCGCCCGGCCAGTGGAACGGCATGAACACCGTGTCCGCCCTGATCGCCGTGCTGATCATCGCCGGTGCCACGGC
>NZ_JACBXC010001432.1 GCF_013870535.1 Streptomyces phytophilus
GCGCCGGCGCCGATACCGGCGGCCACGGTGCGCAGCCCGCGGGCCAGGTTCTCGGCGCTGGGGCGTTCGGCCGGGTTCTTGCGCAGGCAGGACTGGACGACGGTCCACATCGGGTCGGGCAGGCCCGGCGGGCGCTGCGCCTCCTGGTTGAGGTGCTGGTGGAGGACCTCCAGGGCGGAGGTGCCGCCGAAGGGCGGCCGGCCGGTCAGCAGCTCGTAGAGCAGGATGCCGGCGCCGTAGACGTCCACGGCGGAGGTCTGCGGGCGGCCCTCGGCGGACTCGGGCGCCACGTACGCGGGGGTACCGACGAACTCGTTGGCGCGCGTCAGGCCCGGGGAGTCCGCGAGCCGGGCGATGCCGAAGTCGGTGAGCATCGGCTGCATCCGGCCGACGCCGTCGGGCCCGGCGCTGCCGGCGAGCAGCACGTTCGCGGGCTTGAGGTCGCGGTGGACGATGCCGTCGGTGTGGCTGGCGGCGAGCGCGTCGGCGATCTGCGCGGTGAGCAGGGCGGCGCCCACGGGCGTGAACGGGCCGTTGTCCCGGAGGTAGCGGTGCAGGTCGGGGCCGTCGACGAGATCCATGACGAGGGCCAGCAGATCGCCCTCGACGACGAGGTCGCGGGTGCGGACGATGTTCGGGTGGGTGAGGCGCAGGAGCGCGGAGCGCTCGCGCAGGAACCGCATCACCACGTCGGGGTCGCCCGCCAGCTCCTCCTTGAGGACCTTGATGGCGACCACCTCGCCCGGGCTGCCCGCCACGGCGGCTTCCGCCCCCGCCGTCTCGCGCTGGCGGCCACGCCACACGGTGCCCGTGGCGCCCCGCCCGAGCGGCTCTTCGAGGAGGTACTTGCTGCCTACCGGCCGCACGTCATGCGCTCCCTGGTCGTGATCGTTCCTGCCGGCCCCCGGACCGGTCGGTCCGTGGGCCATCTGCACCACTCTAGTGGCGTCCCCGCGGCGCCCGCCGGGGTCGGGCGGCACCGGGCGCCCGGCGTCCCGGTCCGCACCCCGGCCGTCCGGTTCCCCGGAAGGCGCCTGTTGTTCTCCGCGGTCCCCGGGCCCGTCCCGTGCCCGTTCGCCGGGTGCGTCCCGTCCTCCTGCGGACGGCGTACCCGTTCGCGGTGCGCTCTCACCCGTGCCGTACCGCCGTACCGTCCGTCCGCAGCCGTTTCGTGACGCCTGTGCGAAGGAAGGACGTCAGCTTCCCGGTCGTTGGTTGCCCCGTAGGGCTGACGAAGCTGTCAACAGTGGTCCGTAACGGCAAATTTTGAGTCGTAGTCGGGGCAGGAAGCGGCCATACAAGATCCGCCAACACCGGTCTCGCAGCGGGCTGTCGGTGAGAGATGGGAATATGACCGCGGCCCTCGAATCGGCCCTGCCCAGGGAAGGGAGCGGTGACCGGCATGCAGATCCGGCTGACCGTCCAGGCGACGCGCGGCGGAGCGGCCGC
>NZ_JACBXC010001433.1 GCF_013870535.1 Streptomyces phytophilus
TGCACCCGCGGCTCGGTCCACAGGGTGCCGGACCCGTTGTGCAGGGTGGCGGTGACGGTCAGGGTGCGGCCCGGCTCGGCGTAGGGCGGGGCGCCGATGCGTACGCCGAAGGGCTCGCGGTCGTACGTGTCGTGCCACTCGCGCCGCATGACCTGCACCAGCCGGGCGGCGATGTCCGGTCGGTCCGCGGCGCGGTCGACGGACTCGACGGGGTCGTCCGCCAGGTTGTACAGCTCCACCTGCCAGCGGTCGTCCGGCGCCCCGCGGTCCTTGCCGGGCGCGAAGCGCACCGCCTTCCAGTCGCCGGCGCGCACCGCCTCGGAGATCCGGCCGATCCGGTCGTGGTCGGCGGCGCGGGCCAGCGGCGTGGAGGCGCGCTCGTTGCGGTACCAGTAGAGGAACTCGTGCCGGGGCGCCGGCCCCGTGCCGGTGAGCAGCGGCGCGAGGGACAGCCCGTCGACGTCCCGGGGCGCGGGGGCGCCGCCCAGCTCCGCGAGGGTGGGCAGCAGGTCTATGTGGGGCGTCGGCCGGTCCACGACGCCCGGGCGGATGCGGTACGGGGACCAGGCGATGAACGGCACCCGGATGCCGCCCTCGTACAGGTTCCGCTTGTAGCCGCGCAGGGGGCGTTCGCGCTGGAAGAGCGCGGGGGTCACGCCGCCCTCCTCGTGCCGGCCGTTGTCGCTGGTGACGATCACCACGGTGTCCTCGGCGATGCGCTGCGCGTACAGCTCGTCGATGACCTGGCCGACCATCTCGTCGAAGTTCGCGACCTGCGCGGCGTGCCCCTTGTCCTCCGGCTTCCAGTCCGTGTCGCTGTACTCGCCGGTGTCCGGCACGGTGCTCGGGGCGTGCGGCACGTTGGGGGAGAGGTAGAGGAAGAACGGCTCCTCGGCGTGGGTGCGGACGAACTCCAGGGCGCGCGCGGAGAACAGCGCGGGCGCGTACGTGCCGCGCCCGCCGTCCCCGTTGCCCGCGAGCGGCACGCGGCGGGCGTTGTGCCACAGGTACTGCGGGAAGTAGTAGTGCGCGTGCCGGTGGGTCAGATAGCCGTAGAACTCCTCGAAGCCGCGGTAGTTGGGGTGGCTGTGCTGGTCCGGCTCCTCGGGGCCGAAGCCCCACTTGCCGATGCACGCCGTGCGGTACCCGCGCGCCCGCAGCAGCTCGGCGACGGTGGTGTCGCCGTCGCCGATGGAGGGCTGGATGCCGCGCATCGGGTTCTCCCGGACCCGGGCCCGGCCGCTGTGCAGGCCCGTCAGCAGGGAGGCGCGCGAGGGCGCGCAGACGGGCGCGGAGGCGTACGCCGCGGTGAACCGCAGGCCGTCGGCGGCGAGCCGGTCGAGGTGGGGGGTGCGGATGAGCTGCTGGCCGTACGAGCCGAGTTCGCCGTAGCCGAGGTCGTCGGCGACGATCAGCACGATGTTGGGGCGGTCGCCGCGGGGGCTGC
>NZ_JACBXC010001434.1 GCF_013870535.1 Streptomyces phytophilus
GGTGGCCGGCCGCAGCGGCGTCGGCCGCACCACCCTGTACCGCTACTGGCCCGACTCCGCCGCCCTGATCCGGCAGGTGCTCAGCCAGATCTTCGCGGTGGAGCACACCGCGCCGACCGGGCGGCTCCGGGAGGACCTGATCGCGGAGCTGCGGACCGTACGGACCATGCTCCAGGACCCCACGCGCGATCGCGCGCTGCGGCTGCTCATCGACCACCCGCCCGTGGACCCCGCGTCCGCCGAGGTGCTCGACTCGTGCCGGCGCAAGGGCTCGGAGGTGGTGGGCGAGATCCTCGGCCGGGCGGCGGCCGAGGGGCGGTTCACCGAGTCCTTCGACCTCGACGAGGGGATCGAACGGCTGCTGGGCCCGGTGATCTTCCGGCGGCTGTACGCGGGGGAGGACTTCCCCGCCGCGCAGGTGCCCGGCCTCGTGGACGCGTACCTGCGGGTGCACCTGCGCGGATCCGCCGCCTGACGGCCCGCCCCCGTCCCCGGGACGGGAACCGGCCCGTGCGTCCGCGCCGGGGGAGGGCGGTCGCACGGGCCGGGGTCCGGTGGGGCGTCAGCCGACCTGCTTCTCGACCTGCATCTCGACCTGCTCCCCTGCGGGCTCCTCCGCCGCCGCGGCAGGGCCGGGGCGTACCGCGGACGGGCGCAGCGCGACGCCGCACAGCAGCGCGGTCGCGCTGAGCACGCCGGCGACGAGCCACAGGGAAGGCCCCATCGCGCCGACGAAGGCGTCGGGGTAGGGCTGCGACCGGAGGTTCTCCGCCAGTCCGGCCTGGAGCACGGCGCCGCCTCCGGAGTGGTCAGCGCCGCCCAGGACGGTGCCCAACTGCCGCGCGGCGCTGACCACTCCGGAGGCGGCGCCGGCCAGGTGCGGCGGGACGTCGCGCATGGCGAGGGCGTTGGCCGGCGCGAAGACCAGGCCGACGGCGACGCCGAACAGCACCATCCCGGGGAGCGCCGACCAGGCGCTCGACCCGGTGCCGCTGGTGGCGATCAGCACGGCGATCGAGGCGGCGAAGACCAGCAGCCCGGGTACGACGATGGCCCGGGGGTCCGTCCGGTCGGCCCACCTGCCCGCGAACGGCGCGATGAACAGCGAGACCAGCGGCGCCGGGCCCATGACGAGGCCGGCCTCGGCGGGGGAGAGGCCGAGGACGCCCTGAAGGTAGAGGGCGTACGGCAGCAGCAGGCCCATGGACGCGAACAGGGCGGCCATCAGCACCGCGTTCATCACCGCGAAGCGCCGCTCGCGCAGCAGCGGGAACGGCAGCAGCGGCTGGTGCTGCTGCTGGGAGCGCTGCTGGAGCACGAAGGCCAGCAGGACGAGCACGCCGGCGCCGCCGATCACCGGGATGCCGACGATGCCCCGGACCTCGCCCCAGTCGTACCGCTCGCCCTCGATGAGGGCGAAGACCACGAGGAGGACCCCGGCGGT
>NZ_JACBXC010001435.1 GCF_013870535.1 Streptomyces phytophilus
CTTCCTCAGAGCTTCGGCAGCTCTCCCGCGGCCGTCTCGGCGAGCCGGGTGGCGATCCCGCACAGCTCGTCGGGCGACTCGTCGTCGCCGTCGAGGGTGAGGTAGAGGAGTTCGACGGCCTTCTGGCCGTTCTCGTCGGGGTACTCGCGGTACTCGACCCGCACCGTGCAGGTGTCCTCGCCGTCGTACTCCGGGGAGACGACGGCGTCGCGGCCCGCCAGCATGGTCACCCTGCCGTCATCGCCGCTGAGCGGCTGGTCGCGGTCGTAGCGCAGCTGGACCTCTATGTCGCGCGTGGTGCTGTACCAGTCGCAGTCCCAGTTGCCGAAGCCCACGTCCGGGTCGCCCGCGTCGATGCCGGGCACGATCTCCAGCGCGCGGGCGTCGAGCAGCCGGCAGGCGTCCAGCCACAGCAGCGACCGCCGGCCGATGGACGAACCGCTCGCTGAGTGGGTCATCTTCCTTCGTCCTCCCTCGTCGTGCCGCTCGCGCCGGCGGCCTGGCGCACAGCATGCGAACGCCCGAAGATTTTCGTCAACAGGTCGGAAAAATAATCCGGTCGGGCCTCGCGCCCGGCCCGGTGCGCGCCCCGGAGCATCGCCGCAGGTCACGCAAGACCCCATCGTGCGGCAGCCGCGGCGGAGTTTTGTGACGGGAGTCTTGCGGCCGTGTGTTTCTTTTTTCCGACCTGTTGACGAAAAACTCGGGGCGTCTCCATGCTGTCGGCCATGCACCCCTCCGCCGGCCCCCTCTCCCGCCTCCGCCGCGAGCACGAAGAGCTCGTGCTCTCCCTGCTGCGCAAGCACGGCCCCCTCAGCCGCGGCGAACTCGGGACCCGCTGCGGACTGTCCCGCACCACGCTCTACGACATCGTCGGCGACCTCATCGCCAACGGCGCCGTCGTGGCGACCGTGCCGCTGGCCGAGGAGCGGCGCCGCGGCCGGCCCGTGGAGAAGCTCTCCCTCAACCCCGACGCCGGGCAGGCCCTCGGCATCGACTTCGCCCGCCGCGCCGTCCACGTCGCCGCCGTCAACGTCGCCCACGAGATCGTCGGTTCCGCCAGCGAGCAGCACGCCCCCGACCTGTCCTGGGAGGAGCGCGTGCGGCTGGCGGAACGGCTCGTCGGCACCCTCACCGGCGGCGTCCTGCGCCTCGGCGCACTCGACGCCATCGGCGTCGGCGTCGTCGGCCCCATCGGCGCCCCCGGCGACCTCACCGCCGGCGGCCGGCGCCTCGACCTGCTGTCGGACCTGCTGCGCAAGAGCTTCGGCGTGCCCGTACTCCTGGACAACAACACCCGCCTCGCAGCCCTGGCCGAAGCCACCTGGGGCGCCGCCGCCGACGACGCCGACGTGCTCTACCTGCGCGTCTCCCACGGCGTCGGCGGCGGCCTCATCGTCGGCGGCTCCCTGCACCGCGGCGCCTTCGGGCTCTCCGGCGAAC
>NZ_JACBXC010001436.1 GCF_013870535.1 Streptomyces phytophilus
CCGGAGACCCCGCGCAGCCGGCCGAAGCACCGCCCACCGCGCGGTGGGTGCGCGTCTGCGCGATGCTGCTGGCGTTCGCCCTGATGGTGGCGTTCGCCGCGGTGCTGGCGCGGCTGACGCTGGAGTCGTCCGCCGCCTCCGAGCCCGTGACGCACACGAACCTGCGCCCCGGCGACTCGATCCGCGACTACCTCACCCGGCCGGCGTTCGTCGACACCCTCCGGCAGCTCGGCGGCAACATCCTGCTCGGGGTGCCCTTCGGGCTGCTGCTGCCCGTGCTCGTGCCGCGCGCCCGGGGGCTGCTGCGGGTCGGGCTGCTCACCGCCGTGGTGATGACGGCGGTCGAGGTGGTCCAGGGCACGTTCGTCACCGGCCGCGCGTTCGACGTCGACGACGTCATCCTCAACACCTCCGGGGCCTTCCTCGGCTATCTGTTCCTCGGCCGCCGGCTCGGCCGCGCCGTACACCCCCCGCGCCGCCGCTGGTGGCAGCGGCTCTTCCGCGGGCCGCGCCCGGCCGGTTGAAGAGCCGGCGGCCCGCACACGGTAGACAGGAACAGTGCACGGCAGAGTGCCGGGCGGGCACGGAGCGAACGAAGAGCGGAGTCTGGGCCGATGAAGCGTGGGGTGCACGCGCGGAGCGGGCGGACGGACTGGGCGCGATACCGGGGCGCCCTGCGCCGTACCCCCGTGGCTCTCTGGAACGACGACATCACCGACTGGGCCGCCGCCCTCACGTACTACGCCATACTCACCGTCCTGCCCACGCTCTTCGTCACCCTCACGGTCATCGGCCTCGCCGACCCCTCCGGCACCGAGGCCCTCATCGCCTACGTCGCCGGGGTCGCCCCCGCCGGCACCGACACCGCGCTCAACGACGCCCTCCACGACGTCACCCGCGGCCACTCCAGCGCCTGGATCCTGACCACCGTGGGCGCCGCCAGCGCCGTCTGGTCCGCGTGCAGCTTCCTGTCCGTCTTCCGGCGCGCCCTGCACGCGATGTACGGCACCCCCGACAGCCGGCCCGTGCTGCGCCGCGCGCCCGCGATCCTCGCCATGGCGCTGCTGCTGCTCACCCTGCTGGTGTCCGCCGCGCTGACGCTGGTGGTCACCTGCCCCGGGGCGCGGGCGCTGGGGCGGCCGCTCGGCATGGGCGAGCAGACGGCGGCGCTGTGGGACTTTCTGCGCTGGCCGTTCCTGGTCTTCGTCGCGGGGCTGCTGGTGCTGCTGCTCTTCCGCTCCGGGCCGCCCGAGTCGCGGGCGGTGTCGCACGCGGTGCCGGGCGGGCTCGTGGCGGGTGCGCTGTGGCTGCTGGCGTCGGTGGGGTTCGCGCTGTACGCCTCGTACGCGGCGGGGACGTACAGCAGGCTGTACGGGTCACTCGCCGGGGTCGTCGTCTTCCTGATCTGGCTGTGGTTCTCGAACCTGGCGCTGCTGGCGGGC
>NZ_JACBXC010001437.1 GCF_013870535.1 Streptomyces phytophilus
TCATCGTCAGCGTCGCGCGCGGGGAGAACGCCGCCAGCAGCCCGCCGAGGGCGAAGCCGACGAGCTGCGCCGCCTGCGCGGTGAGCCGGATGACGGAGCGGCCGAGGACGAACCGGTCGCCGGTGCCCAGGATGTCGGCGAGCGTGGCCATCCGGGTGCCGGTGAAGACCGGCGAGATGACGCCGGCGACGCAGCGCAGTGCCAGCAGCACGGCGACGGGCATCCCCGGGAGCACCATCAGCGCGAAGCAGGCGGCGGCCAGCAGGTCGCACGTCACCAGCACCCGGCGGGCCGGCAGGCGGTCGGCGATCGAGGACAGCAGGGTGCCGCCGACGAGGTACGGCAGCAGGCCGATGCCGAGGGTGAGCGCGCTCAGCAGCGGGGAGCCGGTCCTGTCGTAGACGAGGACGGTCAGCGCGATGGCGGCGACGACCTCGCCGGTGATCGACATGACGTGGGCGGCGAAGACGAAGCGGAACTCGCGGACGCGGAAGACGTCGGCGTACCGGGCGCGCGTATCGGCGGGGGCGGGGGCGGCGGGGGCGTCCCCCTGGCCGGACGGCAGGGCCGCGGGCACGGTCGCGGCCGTGCCGTCCGGGGCTGTGGTGTCGCTCATCACCGGAGCCTCGCCCGTTGCCGGCACAGGGCCGTAGTCTTTCGGCACCAGCCGAATGAGTCAGCGCAGCGAGGAGGGCGCCCGTGCCGGTGTACATGCGCTTCGGCCCCGACGACCTGCTGCGCTGCCGCTTCGCGGTCTCCCCGGTCTTCGAGACCCACGAGGCGATACGCACGCTGCGCCGCACCGAGCGCCACGGCTATCACCGGCCGTGGCTGAGCCGGCTCGGCGAGGCCGCCGCCGGGCTCGACCTCGCACCGCTGTGGATCTTCATGCCGAACCCCGGCCCCGGCTACACCCCGGACTTCCTCGGCGGCCCGCCGCAGGCCGCGTACACCTCGGTGGCGGATGGCCTCGCCCAGCTCCGCGCCACCGACCCGGCGCTGGCGCACGCGGAGATGACGCTGTCGTTCAGCACGCTGCCCGGCGCCGCCGAGTCCCCGCTCGGCCGCAAGCTGCTCGACGACCCCGCCGCCGCCATCGAGCTGATGGCCGACGCCACGGAGCGCGCGTGGCACGCGCTGGTCGAGCCGTTCTGGCCGCGACTGCGCGACCTGCTGGAGGCGGACATCGACTTCCGCGCCCGCCAACTGGCCTCCGCGGGCCTCGGCGAGCTGTTCGCGCTGCTGCACAGCCGGCTGTCGTACGAGGACGGCCTGCTGACCGTACGGACCAAGAACGACTACCGCTACGAGCGCGACCTCGCCGGCGACGGCCTGATGCTCATGCCCAGCGCCTTCGTCTGGCCGGACGTGGTGACCGGCTTCCAGCCGCCCTGGCAGCCCACCGTCATCTACCCCGCCCGCGGCATCGGCACCCTGTGGT
>NZ_JACBXC010001438.1 GCF_013870535.1 Streptomyces phytophilus
GCGGGCCCTCGTGGACGCCGCGGCGGGCGTACGGCCCCTGGACGACACCGACCACGACCTGCTCGCCGCCTGCGCCCGCATCGCCGCGATGGGCGCTGGTACGGGAGCCGGGCCGGACGGCGGGACGGGGCCGGGCGGCGCGTCGTAGGCTGTGCAGCCATGGCCGCCGTCCGTCATCCGTGGCGGCGGGAGAACCGAGGAGTTGAGGGCGACCATGCAGTGTCCCAAGTGCCGTGCGCCGATGCAGACGTACAACCGCAACGGCGTGCAGATCGAGCAGTGCAGCGGATGCCGGGGGATCTTCCTCGACTACGGCGAGCTGGAGACCCTGTCGCGACTTGAGTCCCAGTGGGCACAGCAGGCCCCGCCGCCCCCGCCGCCGCCGGCCGCCCAGGGGTACCCGCAGCAGGCGCCGGGCTGGGGCGGCGGCCACCACGGCGGCCACGGCGGCCACGGCCACTACGGGCACCGCAAGGGCGGCTTCTCCCGCATGCTGTTCTCGTCCTGACACGAGTCGGCCGAGGCCGTGCGGCCCCCGCCCGGGGGCCGCACGGCCGGACGGCCACACGCCGGAGGGCCGGAGCGAATTGCTCCGGCCCTCCGGTCTTCTGCTGTGCGCGGTACTGGGATTGAACCAGTGACCTCTTCCGTGTCAGGGAAGCGCTCTCCCGCTGAGCTAACCGCGCGCGGTTTCTGCGGCTAGATACTTCCACGCGCCGACCTGCATCGCAAGTCCATGATCATCGCGTGCCGGTACGGCCCGTGCCACCCGCCGGTGGGCGGGTGGCACGGGCATGCGGTCACCGGCGAGGGGCCGGTGCCACGGGGTGGGGTCGCGCTAGGCGGTGTGCAGCGTCAGCCCGTAGCGGCCGAGGATCTCGTTGACCGGCTGGTACCAGGTCTCGCCGCCGCCGCTGCAGTTGCCCCAGCCGCCGGAGGTGACACCCTGCGCCTGGTCGCCGCTGATGAACGAGCCGCCCGAGTCGCCGGGTTCTGCGCACACGCTCGTCTTCGTGAGCTGGTGCACGACGGCGCCGCCGCTGTAGTTGACGGTCTCGTTCTTGGCCAGCAGCCTGCCGCAGTGCCAGCGCGTGGTGGAGCCGGAGCGGCAGATGGAGGCGCCCACCGGGGCCTCCGCGGAGCCGCGGACGAGTTGGTCGGGCACGGTGCCCCAGCCGAGCACCACGGGGACGGTCCACCAGCCGCTGCCGACGTTGACCCAGGCGTAGTCGTTGTCGGGGAACGACGAGCCCTGGAAGTTGCCGATGTACGAGCGGTCCCAGCCGCTGACGCCGGCGCCCGCGCCGCCGCAGTGGCCCGCGGTGACGAAGCCGCCGTGCACCGAGAAGCCGATGGAGCAGCGGACGTTGCCCGTGTAGTACGGGTCCCCGCCGACGGTGCCGGCGGCGAAGGTGCCCGGCGCCTCGGGGACCGTTCCGAC
>NZ_JACBXC010001439.1 GCF_013870535.1 Streptomyces phytophilus
TACGGCCCGGGCGCCGGCGACGAGTACGCCGCGCAGGTGGGCGAGGCCACCGCCGAGGGGTTCGCCGAGGAGCGGGTGTACGACCCGGCCCACGACGAGGCCCTGGCCGAGGCCCTCGCCGGGGACGGGGTGGTCTACGACGCCAGCGACTTCCCCGCCGACGTCGACGACGCCGACTACCCCGACGACGGCGGTGCGCGGTGAACAGGGTCGAGGACTCCTACCTGGGCTGGGAGCTGCTGCAGCACCAGCCGAATTGCCCGCGGCCGCGGTGGACGGTGGACGTGCGCACCGCGGACGCCTACCGCAGCGACCGCAGCTACTACCGCGACGAGCCGGGCCCCGGGCACTCGTGCCCGGACGAGGACTGCGGCCACGGCCCGGGCTTCCGGGAGATCAGGGTGCGGGTGGTGTGCACCGCGTGCGGCACCGCGCACCTGATCACCGGTGAGGACACCGCGGAGACCGGGCAGACGACGACGTCGACCCGGTACCTGGGGTACGGGATGGCGCCGCGGCACATGGCCGGGCTCTACCTCTACCCCGGACAGCCCTGGCTCGACCTCGGCCGCGCGAACACCGAGTGGCCGCACGACTTCCTCGTCACCACCGCCAAGGTCAACCGCGTGACGCGTGCGGACGTGGCCGGCTCGATCACCCAGAGCCGCGGCCGCCGCGGCGCTGTGCAGTGGGCGGCGTGCGCGGTGCCATCCGAGGACGGGCAGTACGGCTTCGGCTTCGCTGGCACGGACGCGCTCCGGTGGGCCGCGGCCAGCGACGGCATGCGCACAGTGGCCGCGGCCGCGAAGTGGATCGCCGCCCAGCTCGACCGGGCCGCGGGCGGTGACGGCCGTGGCTGAGCTGACGCCACCTACGCCGATGCCGGATGGGCGGCTGGCCGCGATCGTCCGCGCGGGGCTGGTCCTGCCGCACCACGGCGCGGCCGAGTGGAAGCCCGCCACGTACGCGGAGCGTCACCTGCTGGAGCAGGGTCGGGTCCTCGACGGGATGCGTGTGGATCTCCTGCGTGAGATCAGCAGGCTGCGGCAGCGGGTGAACGAGTTGGAGACGTCCCGCGCGGTGCTGCAGGTGCCGCCGCTGAGCGACCGGCACCGCGCGGTCATCGCGGCCGCGGCGGTCGGCGAGACGGTTCCCGAGACCGCGGCCCGCCTGCGCCTGGCCCGCGGCACGGTCCATCAGTACCGCCACTACGCCGTACGGGCGATCGGCGCGCACAGCATGGAGCAGGCGGTGGGTCTCGCCGTGGCCGCCGGGGTCGTCACCGCGGCACCGGCCGGAGGTGAGGACCGGTGATCGCCCTCCTGCTGCTGGTGCTGGCCATGTTCGGCGCGGCGGTCGCCGTGCTCGGCGCCGACGTCGACCCCGCCGTCGTGCTCCTTGTCGCCGTCTTGTTGGCCGAGCTGTGGCTGCTCGCCCAG
>NZ_JACBXC010000144.1 GCF_013870535.1 Streptomyces phytophilus
CGGCCAGCAGCCCCTGGCCGACCACCTCGGCGTCACCCGCGTCACCCTGAACCGCGCGCTGTCGGGACTCCGCCGCGAGGGCCTGCTGGCGTACGCCCGCGGCGAGGTGGAGATCATCGCCCCCGAGGCCCTGGCGCTCCGCGCCACGCCCGGAGAACGCTGACCGCACCACTGCCGCGCCCTACCTCCCGGTAGTCACGCCGCCGCCCCCGATCGGGCCGCATGGTGGCGTCGCCTTCCCTGACGTGGCATATCCTCGAATGAGTCGGAACATAAGGTACAAACCGACCGAAGGACGCCATCGCCATGCGACTCCCGCCGCGCGGCGGCCACCGCCGCGATGTCGGAGGCGCCGAGGCCCCCGCTCCACCCGGCGCGTCCCGGGTCCCCCTCGTCCTGTTCCCGGTGCTGATCATCGCCATCACCGCGGTCATCGACGTCTCGACCCCCCGCACGACGCAGGTCGCACCGCTGCTGGTCGCCGCCCCCGTGGTGGCCGCGGCGACCATCTCCGTACGGGCCACCGCCGTGATCTCCGCCATCGTCGTCGCCCTGACCGTGGCGATGAACGTCTACCACGACCTCTGGGGCGCTCTCAGCTCCGACATGACACTCGCGTCCGCCGCCGCCGTGGGTCTGGCCAGCATCGTGGCCGCCGTCATCCGGGAGAAGCGCGAGGCGGAGCTGAAACAGGTCCGGTCGGTGGCCGAAGCCGCGCAGCGCGCGCTGCTGCGACCGCCGCCGCCGCGCATCGACCGGCTCGCCGTGCGCAGCGTCTACCTCGCCGCCGAGGCGGAGGCGCAGATCGGCGGGGACCTGTACGAGACCCTGCAGACCCCGTACGGCGCCCGCGTGCTCATCGGCGACGTACGGGGCAAGGGGCTGCCCGCCGTCGGCGTCTCCGCCGTGCTGACCGGGTGCTTCCGCGAGGCGGCGTACCGCGAGCCGACGATCGGCGAGGTCGCCGGGCGGATGGAGGAGACCGCGCTCCGGGAGATCGACCGGGACGACCCGTGCGAGGCGTACAGCGAGCGCTTCACCACCGCCCTGCTGGTGGAGATCCCCACCGAGGAGCCCGTGG
This sequence comes from Streptomyces phytophilus, assembly GCF_013870535.1. GTDB lineage: Bacteria > Actinomycetota > Actinomycetes > Streptomycetales > Streptomycetaceae > Streptomyces > Streptomyces phytophilus. The sequence goes on from NZ_JACBXC010000144.1 coordinate 1,082, forward strand.
CGCGCATCGTGCACCTGGGCCACCCGGAGCCGCTGCTCATCCAGGGCGGCACCGTCACCGGCCAGCTGCCCGACCGGCCCGGCGTCCCGATCGGGCTCGGCGGACTCGTCGGCACGCTGCCGGTCCCGCAGACGATCGACTTCCGCCCCGGCGCGCGGCTGCTGCTCTACACCGACGGGTTCATCGAGGCCCGCAACGAGCACGGGGTCTACTTCCCCCTGGCGGAAAGCGCCGCGCGGCACGCGGACGAGGACCTGGACGGCCTCGTCGCGGGGGTGCGCAAAGACCTGCTCCGGCACGCCGGCAGGCAGCTCGCCGACGACGCCGCACTCCTGGCCATCGAACGCCTCCCCGACACCCCACCACCGCTCTGACGTCCGGTGCGGGGGGAAGCCGCGCAGAAACGACGAAGGCGACGCGGCCCACGCCTTTCGTGGGCACACGTCGCCTCTCGCCGCCTAGGGAGGTGCGGGTGGCGGAGCCCCCGCTGCGCGCGGCGAAGCCGCGCAGAAACGACGAAGGCGACGCGGCCCACGCCTTTCGTGGGCACACGTCGCCTCTCGCCGCCTAGGGGGGTGCGGGTGGCGGAGCCCCCGCTGCGCGCGGCGAAGCCGCGCAGAAACGACGAAGGCGACGCGGCCCACGCTTTTCGTGGGCACACGTCGCCTCTCGCATTCGTGGAGATGGCGGGAATCGAACCCGCGTCCAACGGTGCAGGGACAGGACTTCTCCGAGCGCAGTCCGCTACGTTTTTCTCGGCCCCGGAGATCACGCGGACAAGTCTCCGACGGGCTCAGTCACTGTGGTTTGTCCTGCTACACCCCGTGACCGGGTCTAACAGTGGAGTCCCCTAGCTGATGCCAGGATCCGGGTCGGGAACACCCCCGGGCTGACACTTCGCAAGTCGCTACTTATGCAGCGAGGGCGAAGGAATCGCGCTTGGTGTTGGCGATTATTTGTTTCGGCCTGTGGTTAACGAGATCATGGCCGCTTCCTCGGCTCGCTTCTCCTGTTCCGACAGCCGCTGTCGAAACCGATCATCCCCATGTGGTGTTTTCAAGGTGCGCAACCCACGCGGAGCTGCTGCGCACAGCCTACTGGAACAACGCCGCGCGGTGCCACCGCATTCCCCCGCGGCACGCGCCCCGTCCGCGCAGGTCAGCCGCGGAACTTGCGCCTCGCCGCCGAGATCGCCTTCTGCGCCTCGCGGTTGTCCTGCTTCTCGCGCAGCGTCTGCCGCTTGTCGTACTCCCGCTTGCCGCGCGCCAGCGCGATCTCGACCTTCGCCCGGCCGTCCTTGAAGTACAGCGCCAGCGGCACGATCGTCAGCCCGCTCTCCTGCGTCTTGCCGATCAGCTTGTCGATCTCGGCCCGGTGCAGCAGCAGCTTGCGCTTGCGGCGCGCGCTGTGGTTTGTCCACGTACCCTGCGAGTACTCCGGAATGTGCACGTTGTGCAGATAGATCTCGCCGCCGTCGAGGTGCGCGAAGCCGTCGGCCAGCGAGGCCCGCCCCTGGCGGAGCGACTTGACCTCGGTACCGGTCAGCACGAGCCCCGCCTCGTACGTGTCGAGGATGAGGTAGTCGTGCCGCGCCTTCTTGTTCTGCGCGATCAGCTTGCGACCCGTGTCTTTACCCATAGCCGGGCCATTGTCGCCTAGACGCCGCTCCCGAGGCCACTCAAAACCGTGCGGGCCTCCTCCTCGGCGTCCCGGTCGCCGGTGACGGCCAGGTCGAGGTCCGGGGTGACGCCGACTCCCTCCAGGCTGCGCCCGGCCGGGGTGCGGTACTCGCCGACCGTCAGCTCGGCGACCGAGCCGTCCGGCAGGGCCTTCGGCATCTGGACGGAGCCCTTGCCGAAGGTGGGGGTGCCGACGACGACGGCGCGGCCGCGGTCCTGCAGCGCGCCGGCGAGCAGTTCGGCGCTGCTCATCGTGCCGCCGTCGACGAGGACGACCAGCGGCGTACGGGTGTTGCCGCCGGGCTCCGCGTACAGCGCCTGCTGGCGGCCCTCCAGGTCGTACGTCGCCACCACCCCGTCGTCGAGGAAGCCCGACGCCGCCTCGACGGCCTCCACGACGAGGCCGCCGGAGTTGCCGCGCAGGTCGAGGATGAGGCCGTCGCTGCCGCGGGCCTCGGCCGCGGCCCGGCGCACCTCCGCGCCGCTGCCGCGGGTGAAGCTCTCCACCCGGATCACGGGGGCGGTGGCGCCGTCGTCCTCGGGCTTGTCCTGGCGTACGGTCACGGGCTCGGTCTTCAGCTCCACCCGGCGCACGGGCCGCGCCCAGCGGCGCTCGCCGCGCTGCAGCGCAAGCACCACCGTGCTTCCGCGCGCCCCCTCCCCCAGTTCCTCGCCGCGCAGCAGCGCGACGACTTCGGTGACGGGACGGCCCGCGACGGGGGTGCCGTCGACGGCGCGCAGCGTGTCGCCGACGCGGATGCCCGCCTCGTCGGCCGGGCTGTCGGCGCCGACCTGGGCGATCTCCATGGCGCCGGCCCGGTCGGTCTTGATCCACAGCCCGACGCCGACGTACCTGCCCGCCAGCATCTGCTGGAGCGACTCGTACTCGCGTGCGCTGTACGCCGTCGACCAGCGGTCTCCGCTGCGGCTGACCAGCTCGCCCGCGGAGTCGGCGGTGCCGCCCTCGCCGCCGCGCGGCTCGTAGACCTGCTCGTCGGCGACGTGGCCCGTGAGCACCTTGGGCGGGCGCTCGGCCTCGCCGGGCCAGGACCCGGTGGCGGCGCCGGTGGCCAGGACGCTGACGAAGACCAACGTCAGGGAGGCCCCGCGGCGGAAGGCGCTGCGGGGCCTGTCGCTGTCAGACGAACCCGACATGCCGCTGAGTGTAGGACAGCGGCGGGCGCCTCAGGGGGAGTTGACCACGCCGCGGCACGCACGTGGCGTAGGCCACACCCACCCTGATTGTCAGACCTTGAGGTATTTACGCAGCGCGAAGAACGCGGCGATGCCCGGCATGAGCAGGCCGATCGCGACGACGAGCGGCAGCACCCGGATCACTTCGTCCCAGCCGATGAAGTTGATCAACAGGATCTTGTCCGCGAGCCAGTTGTCGATCAGGAAGTGCTTGCCGCCGACCAGCAGCACGGCGGCGAAGCTCGCGCCGATCAGCCCGGCGACGGCGGCCTCGACGATGAACGGCAACTGGATGTAGACGCTGGACGCGCCCACCAGCCGCATGATCCCGGTCTCCCGGCGTCTGCTGAACGCCGACACCCGTACGGTGTTGACGATCAGCATGATCGCCACGACCAGCATCAGCGCCATCACGCCGATCGCCGCGTACGTCATGCCGTTGAGCAGGTTGAACAGGCTCTCCAGCACGTTGCGCTGATCCTGTACCTCCTGTACGCCCGGTCTCTCGGCGAAGGCGCTGGTGATGACCTCGTACCGCTCGGGGTCCGTCAGCTTGACGCGGAACGACTCCTGCATCTGGTCCGGCGTGAGGGAGGAGGCCAGCGGCGAGTCGCCGAACTGCTCCTTGTAGTGCTTGTACGCCTGTTCGCTGGACTCGTACTGGACGCTCTCGACGACGTCCAGGGCCTTCAGGTCGTCCTGGATCTCCTTCTTCTGCTCCGCCGTGACCGCGCCCTTCTCGCAGTTGGGCGAGGTCTCGGCGTCCACTTCGTTGCAGAAGAAGATGGAGACGTTGACCTTGTCGTACCAGTAGCCCTTCATGGTGTCGACCTGCTTGCCCATGAGCCAGGAGGCTCCGAACAGGGCCAGCGACAGGGCCACGGAGACGATCACCGCGAAGGTCATCGTCAGGTTGCGGCGGAGACCGACACCGATCTCCGAGAAGACGAACTGGGCGCGCATGCCCGTCCTTTCAGCTCCGGGGGCAGCAGCTCAGTGCTGGTATCCGTACACACCGCGGGACTGGTCGCGTACCAGCCGCCCCAACTCCAGCTCGATGACGCGCCGGCGCATCTGGTCGACGATCTGCTGATCATGCGTGGCCATGATCACTGTGGTACCGGTCCTGTTGATGCGGTCGAGCAGCTTCATGATGCCGACCGAGGTCTGCGGGTCGAGGTTGCCCGTCGGCTCGTCCGCGATGAGCAGCATCGGCCGGTTGACAAACGCCCGCGCGACGGCGACGCGCTGCTGCTCACCGCCGGACAGCTCGCCGGGCATCCGCTCGCCCTTGCCGGAGAGCCCCACGAGGTCGAGCACCTCGGGGACGGTCTTGCGGATCTGGCCGCGGGGCTTGCCGATCACTTCGAGGGCGAACGCGACGTTCTCCGCGACGGTCTTGTTCGGCAGCAGCCGGAAGTCCTGGAAGACGGTGCCCAACTGGCGCCGCATGTGCGGCACCTTCCAGTTGGACAGCCGCGCGAGGTCCTTGCCGAGCACGTGCACCTGGCCGTGGGTGGTCCGCTCCTCCCGCAGGATGAGCCGCAGGAACGTGGACTTGCCGGAGCCGGAGGACCCCACGAGGAACACGAACTCGCCGCGCTCGATCTCCAGCGAGACGTCCTGGAGCGCGGGGCGGTTCTGCTTGGGGTACAGCTTGGTGACGTTGTCGAATCGGATCACGCTGGGCTCCCTGTCGCGGTCGCAGGTGACCTTACGCGAATGCGGAGGGGGCGCGCAGTCGCCGTGGGCGGTTGGTGCGTTTCGTCACGGACAAACCGCCCGGGTCCCGGGCGGAGATCGGTCGGGGATCGGGCGGCGCGCGCCGATTCGGTCCGGACCTGGCACAGTGGTAGGTGGAGAAGTGGAACCTGCGGTGCACCAAGAGCGAAGCGGGAGGAGGAGGCACATGACACGCGACTGGCTGGTCTGCGCGAACTGTGCGGGACCCGTGAGCGAGGGCCGCTGTCCCGTCTGCCGGGCGAGCAGGGAGCGCATGCGCCAGGAGAGCGGCTGGCGCGGCGTGCCGCCGACCACGGTGTGGATACTGCTGGCGCTGCTGGCGGCCGTGGCGGCCGTGCTGTTCCTCCAGCACCGGACGGCATAGCCGCGAAGTCCGCGGGGCGGCGCGGAACGTACGGCGCAGGGATCCCCCGCGCATGTGATCTGCATCACATACTCTTGATCGACGGCGCGTGACGCAGCGCCACGAAGCACGCGGAAGGGCCCGGAGCGATTCGCTCCGGGCCCTTCGTGTCGCCTGTAGGGCGTGCGCTGCGGGTCAGGCAGCCGACTCGTTGCGGGTCATCAGCCGCGGGAGCAGCCGGAAACCGACGCCGCCGGCGATGATGCTGGCCGCACCCACGAGCAGGTACGTGGTACCGCTGGAACCGGTGTCGGCCAGCTCGTCCTGCGGCTTGCTGTCGCCGGCCGGGGACGGCTCGCTGCCGCCGGAGGTCGACTCGGCCTCGCAGATCACACTGTCGCCGTCCAGCTCGCAGTCGGCGTCGCCGCCGCCGGTGCCGCCGGTGGTCTGCTGGCCGCCGGTGGTCTGCTGACCACCGTCGTCGCCGGAGCCGCCGTCGTCACCGGAACCGCCGTCGTCGGCACCGCCGTCGGTGGTGGTCTCGCCGGTGGTCTCACCGGTCGTTTCGCCCGTGGTCTCACCGGTCGTTTCACCGGTCGTCTCGCCAGTGGTCTCACCGGTGGTCTCACCGGTCGTTTCACCGGTGGTCTCACCCGTGGTCTCGCCGGTGGTCTCACCGGTCGTTTCGCCCGTGGTCTCGCCGGTGGTCTCACCGGTCGTCTCGCCAGTGGTCTCACCGGTCGTTTCGCCGGTGGTCTCACCCGTGGAGCCCTCGATGAGGCCGGCGATCACGCCGCCGGCGTCCTCGTCACCCTGGCCGTTACCGGACTTGACCTGGACCTCGACACGCGTGTCGCCGCCGTCGTCGCCGGTCGCCTGCGCGGCACCGGCGGCGGCGAGCGAAGCCCCGCCGGCGATCAGCGCGCTGGCGGCGACACGCGCCACCCGTACACGCACTTTGTTCGTCATTTGCTCGCTACCCCCAGTAGCCGTACTCGATCAGTGGGCTGGCGTCGGTACGGGGCCTGTTCGCGGCGGGCTTACCCCCCTGAGTCACACGAACCCCACACACCTACAAAGCTCGGCCGTCAGCCTCGCGGGTATTCCCTGGAGCGTCAAGCGAGTTGAGACGGGGTTGTACCTTTTTCCGGCCAATGTCCGGGGCAAGTGGTGCACGACTGTGACACTCCGGCGGCACGCACAACGCCCACGGTCAGACGTGGAATTGCAGCGGGCGGACCGCCCCGCGCACCCCGCCCGGCGACCGCCGGGCCTCAGCTGTCGGAGGCCGCCTGCTCCTGCTGCTTGCGCCAGCGGATGCCCGCCTCCAGGAAGCCGTCGATCTCGCCGTCGAGCACGGCCTGCGGGTTGCCCACCTCGTGCGTCGTGCGCAGGTCCTTGACCATCTGGTAGGGCTGGAGCACGTACGACCGCATCTGGTTGCCCCACGAGCCGGCGCTGTCGCCCTTGAGCGCGTTCATCTTCGCCTGCTCCTCCTCCTTGCGCTTGGCGAGCAGGCGGGCCTGCAGCACGCGCATGGCGGCGGCGCGGTTCTGGATCTGCGACTTCTCGTTCTGGCAGGAGACGACGATGCCGGTCGGCAGGTGCGTGATGCGGATCGCGGAGTCCGTGGTGTTGACGGACTGGCCGCCCGGCCCGGAGGAGCGGAAGACGTCGATCCGGATCTCGTTCTCCGGGATGTCGATGTGGTCGGTCTGCTCCACGACGGGCAGCACCTCGACGCCGGCGAACGACGTCTGGCGGCGGCCCTGGTTGTCGTACGGGGAGATGCGCACCATGCGGTGCGTCCCCTGCTCGACGGAGAGGGTGCCGTACGCGTACGGGGCCTTCACGGCGAAGGTCGTCGACTTGATGCCGGCCTCCTCCGCGTACGAGGTGTCCAGCACCTCCGTCGGATAGCCCTTGTGCTCGGCCCAGCGCAGGTACATGCGCTGCAGCTGCTCGGCGAAGTCCGCGGCGTCCACGCCGCCCGCCTCCGCGCGGATGTTGACCATGGCCTCGCGCTGGTCGTACTCGCCGGACAGCAGCGTGCGCACCTCCAGCTCCTCGACCGCGCGCCGGACGTCGGACAGCTCGCCCTCGGCCTCGCGCTGCGTGTCGGCGTCGCCCTCGCTCTCGGCGAGCTCGAAGAGGACTTCGAGGTCGTCGATACGCCCGCGCAGCTCCTCGGTCTTGCGCAACTGCCCCTGCAACAGGGACAGCCTGCTGGTGACCCGCTGCGCGTTCTCCGGGTCGTCCCAGAGGGCGGGGGCCGCCGCATCCTCTTCGAGCGCGGCGATGTCGGCCCGCAGCCTGTCGAGGTCGAGCACGGCCTCGATGGAGTCCATGGTCGAGCTGAGGGCCTTGAGCGATTCGGATACATCAGGTGCTGCCACCCCACCAGCGTACCGCTGCATACGGCGGCCGCAGGTGGCGCGTATCCGCGGATGCGGAGCGCGGTCAGGGTTCCGAGGTGGTGGAGCGGTCGCCGCCGCCGCTCCCGCCGCCGTTGTCACCGCCGCCCGACGCGACCAGCCAGCCG
>NZ_JACBXC010001440.1 GCF_013870535.1 Streptomyces phytophilus
GGCAGCAGCCGCAGGGAGACGGAGTTGATGCAGTAGCGCTGGTCGGTCGGCGTCAGGCCCTCGCCGCGCACCTCGGCCACGACCCGCTCGATCAGCCCGGCGAGCCGCTCCAGCACCGGGCCCGGCGGGTGGTCGCGGTTCGCGGCGTCGGCGGCGACCCTGGCCCGTACCCGGCCGCTCAGGTCCACCGCGCAGACCGCGAGGTGGTCCACGCCGATCTCGGCGCCGAGCCCGCAGGGCCCGCGGTCGTTGAGCGCCAGCGCGCTGCCCGGCCGGCCCACCGTGCCCGGGCGGCCGGGACCCAGCTCCACCAGCAGCCCCGCCCGCAGCAGCTCGTCCACCACGGCCGCGACCCCCGCCCGCGTCATCCCGATCCGCGCCGCCACGGCCGCGCGCGACAGCGGGCCCCCGGCGGCCACGGCGCGCAGGGCCAGGGACAGGTTCCGCTGCCGCAGCGCCTGCTGCGTGCGGGGCGAGGGCGCCGACACGGGCGACTCCTTCATGGCGGGAACGGGCGGTGAGCGGCGGTGATGACCGTCACGTGGGGCTCGGGCAGGACGACCCTACGGCCTGGCGGCCCGGTACCGGAGCATGTGGGACAGGCCCGAAACGGATAGTTGCGCGGACTGCGCAGAAAATCTTGGTTGGACTGCTTGTTTCGCGCAGGTTGCGCGTGCATGATGTGCCTGTCCGAACGGACGTCCACAGCAGAGTCGGAGGAGGATCGGCGTGGATCTTCAGCTCTTGGCGGCGCTCGTGCTAGGTATCGCCACGATCATCGTCATCGTGCTGCGCACCAGGCTCGACGCCTTCGTCGCACTGCTGGTCGCCTCACTGGTGACCGGCTTCGTCGCGGGTGCGCCCGCCACGGAAATCCTCGATTCGATCACCGCGGGCTTCGGCTCGACGCTGGGATCGATCGGCATCGTGATCGGCCTGGGCGTGGGCCTGGGCAAGATCCTGGAGGTCTCCGGCGCCGCGGACGCGCTGGCCAGGATGTTCGTCCGGGCGTTCGGCAAGGGCCGGGAGCCGTGGGCGATGGGCACGACCGGCGCGGTCGTCTCGATCCCGGTGTTCTGCGACTCCGGCTACGTGATCATGAACCCGCTCGCCCGCTCCATAGCCCGCGTCAAGCGCGCCGGGTACGTGACGCTGGCGCTCGCGCTGGGCTGCGGCATGACCCTCACCCACCACCTGGTGCCGCCGACGCCCGGCCCGCTGGGCGTGGCCGGCATCCTCGGCGCCGAGCTGGGCGCGCTGGTGCTGGCGGGTCTGGCCTTCTCCGTGGTGCTGCTGCCCATCGTGATCGGGTACGCGCGCTGGATGGGGCCGAAGCTGGAGAGCGAGATCTCGGACGAGGTCCGCGAGGCCGTGTACGGCAAGGCCGCGGTCCCCGCCGGTGTCGGCGGCGGCCCGGGTTCCGCCGGGGCGCCG
>NZ_JACBXC010001441.1 GCF_013870535.1 Streptomyces phytophilus
CCGAGCACGACCGCGCCCAGCGTCAGCCAGGCACGTCTGCGCAGGCTCAGCGGCCGGTACGCATGGGATCTACGCGGACTCACATTCCGCCCCTTCGGTTTGCTCGCGTGTGGCGTTCGCTCACGCTTGACACACGTACAGCGCCACGGGGTTCGAAAACGTGTCAGTCCCGCCCTGACCGGTACAAAGAAGACGGCCGGAGCCGCTACCCCCCACAGGAGCTGCTCCGGCCGTCGGCCTCTGTCGCGGTGCCCGTTCGGGCCCGCTGTATTACTCAGCGCCAGAGGGCCCGGAAATGTCACAGCCCCCCGCCCGCGCGTGCCCGCGAGCCCGTACGCGGGCCCCTCCCGGCAGGTGTCCGGGCCGGGTTCCGGCCCCGGCGGAGCCCCGGTCCGGCCCTCGCCGAAGCCCCGTCGAGTGCCCGCCGGGCCACCGCCGAACCCCCGCCGAACCCCCGCCGAGCCCTCGTCGGGCCGCCGCCGGTTCCTCATGCGGCCGGGTGGGGAGTGTCCGGGTGTGTTGCGAAGGGACCGCCACCGCCGTAGCGTGCACCTCGCGCCGACCTGGCGCACAGACATTCGTTCGACTATCGCTCGACGGTCCGCCCAGATCCGGGGGTGCTCCGCAGATGTGTCCGCGCGTACTGCGTCTCCCGGCGCCACGGACCGACTGACCACCGTGCAGGGGGAATACGCGGAAGACGCCGCGCTGTCCGGCGCGGTGCACGCTGCCCAGCGTGGTGACGAGGCAGCGTTCCGCATCGTGTTCCGGACGGTGCACCCTCGCCTGCTCGGATACGTGCGCAGCCTCGTCGGCGACGGCGACGCCGAGGACGTGACCTCCGAGGCGTGGCTGCAGATCGCCCGCGACCTCGGCTCGTTCAGCGGAGACGCCGACCGCTTCCGCGGCTGGGCGGCGCGCATAGCGCGCAACCGCGCGCTCGACCACGTACGCATGCGCTCCCGCAGGCCCGTCGCCGGCGGCGACGAGACCGAACTCGCCGACCGGCCCGCGGCCTCGGACACCGCGGAGGAGGCGATCGAGGCACTCGGTACGGGCCGCACGATGGCCTTCATCGCACGGCTGCCCCGCGACTACGCCGAAGTCGTGGTGCTGCGCGTGATCATGGGACTGGACGCCAAGCGCACCGCCGAGGTCCTGGGCAAGAGCCCGGGCGCGGTGCGTACGGCGGCACACCGCGGCCTCAAGCAGTTGACCGCGCTGATCGAGAGGCCGCAGGAAGAGGGGGACGTTCCGCCCGGGGAAGGGCAGCAGCCTGGCGGTGTGACGCAATCAGCCGCGCGGACGCTTAAGGAAATGTGATGGTGGACGACCGGTACGGCTGGCTCGACGAGGACGTCGCGGAGCGACTGCTTCGCGGGGAGCCGCTCGACTTCGCGGACGGCAGCGGCCGGCGAGGGCGTAAGCGCTGG
>NZ_JACBXC010001442.1 GCF_013870535.1 Streptomyces phytophilus
TCGGCCCGGTTGCGTACGGGCGTGTGCAGCGGGACCGCCTGCTTGTGCAGCGCCTTCGGCGCCGCGACCGCCGCGTCCTTCAGCTGCTGACCGGTGCGCCGGAAGACGTGCTGGAAGAGCGCGCCGCCTGCGGTGGCGCCCACGCTGACGACGCCGGCGCCGATGATCGTGCCGTACACGCCCATGCTGGACGCGAGGAACGCGGCCACCATCGTGGCCGACGCACCGCCCGCGACCTGGGCGCCGCTGAGTTCGATCCGCCCCTTCCGGCGCTCCTGTCCCGTGTCGTCCGCCGTCCTGTCCGCCGTGCTCCGCATCTCCATCCCAAGATCGCTCCGTTGGCCTCCCGCCCTCCTGGACGAGCGCGCGGACGGACCCGTTAGTTCCGATTCCGGGGATTCTGTGATGCAACGCACCTCTTGATCGAACCGGGGCGCAACAGGCAGACTCAACTGCCGTGCAGCGTTCCGCGTTCGGTGGCGCGCCGGTCCACCCGCATGGCTCGAATGGAGTACTGTGGGCGAGCCAGTGCTCCGGTGTCCGTCCGACGGCGGCGATCACGGCCGCTGCGTTGCAAATGCGTAACCGTGTCATAACGGCGCATCGGGTTCCAAGACCCGACACGCCGGGCAACTCAGCAATGTTGTGGCAGGCTGCACCCGGGCAGGCCACACTCGACTAGCGGAAAGAGCAGCGACGCACCGAACGTCGGCAGGCACCACCGGGAGGTTCCCATGCCCGAACTGCGTGTCGTGGCGGTCAGTAACGACGGCACACGGCTGGTGCTGAAGGCTGCGGACAGTACGGAGTACACCCTTCCGATTGACGAGCGTCTGCGCGCCGCGGTGCGCAACGACCGTGCTCGGCTCGGGCAGATCGAGATCGAGGTCGAGAACCACCTGCGGCCCCGCGACATCCAGGCCCGGATACGAGCCGGAGCGTCCGCGGAGGAGGTCGCCGCGCTCGCCGGGATCCCCGTCGACCGCGTGCGGCGCTTCGAGGGCCCGGTGCTGGCGGAGCGCGCGTTCATGGCCGAGCGGGCCCGCAAGACGCCCCTGCGGCGGCCCGGCGAGAGCGCCGGTCCCGCGCTGGGCGAGGCGGTCGCCGAGCGGCTGATGATGCGCGGCGCGGAGAAGGACTCCTCGCGGTGGGACTCCTGGCGCCGGGACGACGGCACCTGGGAGGTGCTGCTCGTCTACCGCGTCGCGGGTGAGCCGCACAGCGCCGGCTGGACGTACGACCCGCCGCGCCGGCTCGTGCAGCCCGTCGACGACGAGGCGCGCGCGCTGATCGGCGAGACCGACGCCTCGCCGGATCCGAGCCTGCCCTTCGTGCCCAAGATCGCGCGGCTGCCCCGGAGTCCGGAGCGGCCGGGCGACGGCGGGCGCGGGGACCGGGACTCCGCCGGCGAGGACCGCGGGGACTCCCTGA
>NZ_JACBXC010001443.1 GCF_013870535.1 Streptomyces phytophilus
CCGAACGACAACCGCGAACAGTGTGGGGCGGCCCGGGTGCCGCCCCACACGCCTGGGGAGGCATCCGTGGATCCAGCACCGGTACTCGTCGTGGGCGCCGGCCCGGTCGGCATGGCAACGGCCCTGGCGCTCGCCCGCCAGGGCGTCCGGTGCGTCCTCGCCGACCAGCACTCCGAGACCTCCGTCCACCCCAAACTCGACTTCGTGAACTCCCGCAGCATGGAGTTCTTCCGGCAGCTCGGCATCGCCGGCGACATCCGCGCCGCCGGCGTCGCGCCCCACCACCCGGCCGACGTCATCTGGTCCACCGGACTGGCCGGCCGCCCCCTCACCACCTGGGCGCTGCCCTCCGTCGACGAGGAGCGGCGCCTCATCGCCGCGGCCGACGACGGCACCCGGCCGGTCGAACCCGGCCAGCGGATATCCCAGACAGAGCTGGAGCCCGTGCTGCGCGCCCACTGCCGGCGCAGCGCGCTCGTCGACCTGCGCCCCGGCCTGCGGTTCGACACCCTCACCCAGGACGACCAGGGCGTGACCAGCAGTCTGTCCGACGTCATGACCGGCGAGCGGATCCGGATCAGGTCCCGGTACGTGATCGGCTGCGACGGCGCGTCGAGCAGCGTCCGCGCCGTCCTCGGCATCGGCGAGGACGGCTTCGGCGTCCCCGGGCTGCCCGGCGCGTTCATGGTGCACTTCAAGAGCCGCGACCTCGGCTCCCTGCACCGCCACGGCCCGTTCTGGCACTACTTCGCCTTCCGCTACGTCGTCATCGCCCAGGACGAGACGGACACCTGGACCGTGCACGTCAACGGCGCGCACCCGGACGAGTTCGCCACCCCGCCCGCCGATCCGGCGGCGTACCTGCGGGAGACCCTCGGCACGGAGCTGAGGATCGACAAGGTGCTGCTGACCTCCCGCTGGCGCCCCGGCTTCATGCTCGCCGACCGCTACCGGGCGGGCCGCGTCCTGCTCGCCGGCGACGCCGCGCACCGCATGTTCCCCACCGGCGCGTACGGGATGAACACCGGCATCGGCGACGCGATGGACGCGGCCTGGAAGGTCGCCGCCCTCGTCCGGCACACCGGCGGCCCCGCGCTGCTCGACAGCTACGAGACCGACCGCCGCCCCGTCGGGCTGCGCAACATGCGCACCTCGCACCGGCACATCGGCGTGCACATGAAGGCCGGCGCCCTGCTGCGCGAAGGCGTCCCGCCGGACGCGGTGGCCGGCTTCCTGGACGGGGAGCGCGGCGAGAACGAGTACCGCGGCGTCGAACTCGGCTACCGCTACGACGACTCGCCCGTGGTCTGCCGCGAGGACGGCCCGGCGCCCGGCTGGTCCCCGACCGCGTACACGCCGACGACCTGGCCCGGCAGCCGCCCGCCCAGCGTGCTGCTGGCCGGCGGCTCCCCCCTGTTCGACCTCTTCGGC
>NZ_JACBXC010001444.1 GCF_013870535.1 Streptomyces phytophilus
CGCCGCCGGGTGCAGGCCCGCGGTGAGGTTCGTACGTCGCGTCATCGTTCCGGCTCCGTCTCCTGCCCGTCCGTCACGTGTCCTGCCCGCCCGTCAGGCCGTGAAGAACTCGGTGCTGTCCGTCACCACGTCGCCGTTGTCGGGCACCGCGGCGCCCGACCTGACCAGCCCGCCGGCCACCAGCACCGCGCCGTCGGCGAGTTCGGCCGCGGCGAAGGCCCACCGGCCCTCGACCATCCCGGTGGTGGGGGTCCAGCCGCGGGTGGCCGGGTCGTAGACCTCCGCGTTCTGGTAGCCGACGTCGAACGTGGAGTCGTCGGTGCCGCCGATCACCAGGACGCGCCCCGAGCGCAGCAGGACCGCCCGGTGGTGGCTGCGGCCCGTGGACATCCCCTCGGCGGCCGTCCACACCCCGCGCGCCGGGTCGTAGCGCTCGGCGGTCCACTGGCTGTAGGGGTTGTACGTCCAGTCGTCCTGGAGCCCGGGGCTGTCGCCGCCCGTGACCAGCACGGTGCCGTCGCGCAGCAGGGTCGCCTGGTGGCTCTTGCGCACGGAGCCGAGGTCGCCGGTGGGGGTCCAGGTGCCGGCGGCCGGGTCGTACACCTCGCAGAAGGACTGGCCCGCGTACAGGCCGCGGCCGATCGGCGCCATGCCGCCGGCCGCCAGGACCGTGCCGTTGCGCAGGAGCACCGCCGGGTGCCCGGCGCGCGCGTCGTTCATCGGTTCCGCGGTCGGGGTCCACTCGCCCGAGGCGGGGTCGTAGATCTCCGCCGAGGCCAGCGCCCTCTGGGAGAGTGCCGAGCGGGGGGCGATCCCGCCGCTGACGAGTACCCGGCCGTCGGCGAGCAGCGTCGCGGAGTGCGCGAACCGGCTCTCGTGCATCGCACCGGTGGCCGTCCAGCCGCGGGTGGTCGGGTCGTAGACCTCGGCGGAGCTGACCCCCGCCTGGGACACGCCGCCGTACGGGCCGCTGAGACCGCCCGCGGCGAGAACGCGCCCATCGTTCAGCTTCGTCAGGGTGTGCAGGCGCCGGGACACCGACAGCGCGGAGGTGGGCTGCCACTCCTTGGTGGCCGGGTCGAAGAGGGCCGCGGTGTCCTGCGCGTTGCGGGCACGCTCCTCGCCGCCCGCCATCAGGACGGTCCCGTCGGCGAGGGTGACGGCGCCGGCGCCCGCGCCGGCCCAGTAGGTGGTGCCGGGCAGCTTGCCCGCGGCGCTCCAGGTGCCGGTGGCCGGGGCGGCGTCGGCGGCCGGGGTGCTCCCCGCGGCCAGAGAACGGTGGGTGCTCACGGGGATGTCTCCTCGGGTCGGGCGGCGGGCTGGGGTTCGGCGATCTCGTACGGGCACACCAGGACCAGGTCCGTCACCGCCGCCGGGTTGAGCCGGTCGCCGGCGCGCAGCGCCTCCGGCAGCGCCCGGATCGCCTC
>NZ_JACBXC010001445.1 GCF_013870535.1 Streptomyces phytophilus
GCCGCCCGGCGCCAAGCCGCACCGGATGACCCCCGGCCTCGCCGTCCTGCCGCTGCTGGTGCCGCTGCTGCTCATCGTCGCCAACACCGTGGCGTCAGCCATCGACCAGAACAACCAGGACGCGGTCGGCTCCGACGACTACGAGCCCTCGGCCCTGCCGAAGGCCCTGGCCTTCATCGGCAGCCCCGTCGTGGCGCTCCTGATAGGCATCGTGCTCGCGGTGTACGTGCTGCTGCCCCGCTGGACGACCCGCACCCAGGTGGGCGGCTGGCTCTCCGAGGCCGCCGCGTCCGCCGGACTCATCATCCTCATCACCGGTGCGGGCGGTGCGCTCGGCCAGGTCCTGCGCGACACCGGCGTGGGCGACGAGCTGGCCGAGGCCATCTCGTCCTGGAGCCTGCCGGGCGTGCTGGTGCCCTTCCTCATAGCCTCGCTGGTGCGCGTCGCCCAGGGCTCCGGCACGGTGGCGATGATCACCGCCGCGTCCGTCACCGCACCGCTCGTCGACGGACTCGGGATCTCCGCGCTGCTCGCCGCGCTGGCCTGCTGCGCCGGCTCGATGGTCTTCAGCTACTTCAACGACTCCTACTTCTGGGTCGTCACCCGCTTCACCGGCCTGGACGGCGTCGCCGCCATCCGCGGCTGGTCGGGCATCACCACGGCCGTGTGGCTCGGTTCCCTTCCGCTGCTGCTCGTCGCGAGCACGTTCATATGAGTGGGCCGGCGAGTGTGCGTCCGGGCCGCCGGCGAGCGGCGGTGCTGGTGGCCGCCGACGACCTGACGGGTGCGAACGCCACGGCGGCGGGCTTCGCCCGGGCCGGGCTGCGCGCCGTGACGGTCGGCGCCGACCAGGGGCCGGACGTCCTCGCCGGCCTCGCGGAGCGGTTCGACGCCGTGGTGGTCAGCACCGACAGCCGGCACTGCCCGCCCGCCGAGGCGGCGCGCCGGGTGGCCGGTGCCGTACGGGCCGGCTGGCCGGCCGAGCTGGTCAGCAACCGCGTCGACTCCACCCTCCGCGGCAACGTCGGAGCCTCCACCGAAGCCCTGCTGGAGGCCGTGCACGCGGCCTCCGGCAGGCGGGCCGTGGCCCTGTGCGCCCCGGCCCACCCCGAGGCGCGCAGGCACACCGTGCAGGGCACCCAACTGCTCGACGGCGTCCGGCTGGAGGAGACCGAGCTGGCCCGCGACCCGCGCTCGCCCGTGCCCACCTCGGACATCGCGGAGCTGCTGCGGCGCCAGGCGGACCTGCGGATCGCCCGCGTGCCGCTGTCGGTGGTCACCGCCGAGGCCGGGACGCTCCAGGCCCATCTGGACAAGGTCCTCGCCGAGGGCGCCGAGGTGATCGTCGCCGACGCGCTGACCGTCGAGCACCTGGAGCGCACGGCCGCGGCGGCCGTCGCCGCCGGGGGCGACGGGATCGTGTGGG
>NZ_JACBXC010001446.1 GCF_013870535.1 Streptomyces phytophilus
CCTGATCCCGGTGTCGGTGAACTCCCCGCCCTCGACGGCGATGTCCTCGTGCGCGTACGACACGGGGTCGGCGCCGGGGGCGCCGGTGACCCGGCAGTGGTCGAGGACCAGCGGCCCGGTGCCGTTGAACGCGGCGCCGGCGGCGCCGTCGAGCACCGTGCGCTGGAGCGTCAGCCCGGCCTTGACCCCGGGGGCGGTGACCTCCGCGCCGGGCGCGAAGGAGAACGCCGAGTCGGCGATGACGTTCGGCCGCGCCGACCGGTCGGACGCCTGCGAGACGATCAGCGGGCCGCTGGCCGTGCAGCCGCGGAGCTGCACGCCGTCGGCGTTCACCCACAGCATCCCCGAGCCGTCCAGCGACTCCTTGCCGATGACGGTGACGTCCTCCAGCGTCAGGTCGGTGACCTTGACGCGGGCGACGAACCAGGAGCACACGTGCCGGCGGACGGTGATCCGCTTGGCCGCGCCGCCCCAGGCGGCCCCGGAGTTGGCGAAGGTCATCAGGCCCGAGTTGCCGGTGTAGACGAGGTCGTGCTCGAACTGGCCGTGGGTGACGAACGGGCCCTGGTCGTCGCCGTCGCCGTGGCAGTTGGTGACGTAGCAGTAGGCGGAGGCCGTGAAGTCGTTGAGGTGGCGGGCGTTGGAGGTGCGGCAGTTCGAGACGTGCCCGTAGAGGCAGTAGATCTGCTGCGTGAGGTAGCCCGCGCCGCCGTAGGTGACGGACTTCGGGTTGGCCAGGGTGCAGTTCTCGGTACGGAACCGGGTGCACCAGCGGCGCATCACCACGGGCCAGAACGTGCCGGTCGCCTCGATGCCGGAGACGTCGCAGCCGACGGCGTACTCGTACGCCACGGGGTGCGAGCCGGTGTACTGGTCGTCGCCGGCGCCCTCGAAGACGACGTTGCGCACGTGCGCCCGCTCGACGGGCTTGACCCGGGTCCAGGTCAGCGAGCGCCCGGCGGCCAGCGGCCAGCCGGTCTGGTAGCCGACGCGGATGTGCGTGCCGTCGACGACCCCGGTGACCTGGACGAGCCGCTGGATCTCCTTCTCGTACGTGCCGGATCCGGCGGCGTCCGACTCGACCGCCCACCACTGGCCGACGCCGAACGCGCCGGAGTCGCCGACCTCGTACACATCCGACAGCTCGGGGAGGTCGGCGCCGAGGGTGTGCTCGTGGACGGTGTCGGTGACCTCGCCGCGGAAGAAGAGCACCGCGCCGAAGGGGTTGTCGTGCCCGTTCTCCTCGATGCCCTCGGTGAGCATCCGGTTGCCGCCGAAGTCCAGCTCGACGTCCGAGCGGTCGGTGGTGTGCCGGCGGGTGAAGAGCAGGTCGGTGTGGGCCTCGATGCGGTGGATGCTCTTGTCGGCGAGCATCTTGTCCAGCGCGTCGTCGGCCGGCCGGCCGGGGCCGGAGTGGCCGTA
>NZ_JACBXC010001447.1 GCF_013870535.1 Streptomyces phytophilus
GCGGGTCCGGGTTCGTCGCCCGGCTGGCGGGGCTCGACCCGGACGAGCGCGCGGCGGAGCTGCTGACGCTGGTGCGTACGGCCGCGGCCGTGGTGCTCGGCCACCCCGGGGCGGAGGCGGTGGATCCGCACCGGCCGTTCCAGGAGCTGGGGTTCGACTCCCTGGCCGCGGTCTCCCTGCGCAACCGGCTCGGCGAGACGGCCGGGCTGCGGCTGCCGACGACCCTCGTCTTCGACCACCCGACGCCGGTGGCCGTCGCGGAGTTCCTGGGTGGCGAGTTGCTGGGCGGCGGCGAGGCGGACGAGCCGGTAGCCGCGTACGAGGCCGCCGGATCCGGCGCCCCGGACCAGGACCCCGCGTACCCCTCGCGGCCGGAGGTCGCCGAGGCCGTGGCGGGGTTCACCGACGACGAGTTGTTCGCGTTCATCGACGAGCGGCTGGGCACCTTCGGGCCCGGTCGCGGCCAGCAATGAGGACCAGGACGCCATGACGCACACCGCGGACACCGCAGACACCGCGAACACCGCCGGCCCGGCGCCCGCGGGCAACGAGACGCGCCTGCGGGACTACCTGGAGCGCGTGACCGTCGACCTGCACGAGGCCATGCGCCGGCTGCGGCAGGCGGACCGGCGCGAGCGGGAGCCGATCGCCGTCGTCGGCATGGCCTGCCGGTTCCCCGGCGGGGCGGCGACGCCGGAGGAGCTGTGGGACCTGCTGGCCGCGGGGCGGGACGTGATCGGTGGATTCCCCGCGGACCGGGGCTGGGACCTCGACGGGCTGTACCACCCCGACCCCGACCACCCGGGCACCAGCTACGTGCGCCACGGCGGCTTCCTGCACGACGCGGGGGACTTCGACGCGGAGTTCTTCGGCATCTCGCCGCGTGAGGCCCTGGCCATGGACCCGCAGCAGCGGCTCGCGCTGGAGGCGGCGTGGGAGGCCGTCGAGCGGGCGGGGATCGACGTGTCGTCCCTCGCGGGCAGCCGCACCGGCGTCTTCGTCGGGAGCAGCGGCCAGGACTACGGGATGCTCACCACGACGACGTCCGACCGCGTCGAGGGCTACGTGATGACGGGCAACGCCGCGAGCGTGCTGTCCGGGCGGATCTCGTACTCCTTCGGGCTGGAGGGCCCCGCGCTGACCGTGGACACCGCCTGCTCGTCGTCGCTGGTGAGCACCCACGCCGCCGTGGGGTCGCTGCGCACGGGGGAGTGCGAACTCGCGCTCGCGGGCGGGGTGATGGTGCTGTCCACGCCCGGCGGGTTCGTGGAGTTCAGCCGGCAGCGGGGGCTGGCGCCGGACGGGCGCTGCAAGCCCTTCGCGGCTGCGGCCGACGGCACCGGGTGGGGCGAGGGCGTGGGGATGCTGCTGCTGGAGCGGCTGTCCGACGCGCGGCGCCACGGGCACCCGGTGCTCGCGGT
>NZ_JACBXC010001448.1 GCF_013870535.1 Streptomyces phytophilus
GCCCACGGGGGTGCGGTCGGCGACGAACACGCCGCGGCCGAACTGCCCCTGGGCGTAGCCGGCGGCCTTCAGCACCCGCACGGCCCGGTCCACGGTCTGGTCGCTCGCCGCGTACGCGCGCTTGAGCTGGGAGCGCGACGGGATCTGCGCCCCCACGGACAGGTCGCCGCCGTCGATCCGCTCGCGCAGATCGTCGGCGATGCGCTGGTACACCGGCCTGGCGTCGCCCATTCCGGAGGCTCCTCTCCCGCAACTCGCCCGACAGGCTAGGTACTCAGGGAGCGAATGCGTACCTAGGTCCGCATCATCGCCCGGGGGGCCCGCCGGGCGCGCGCCCGGGTCGCGCGGGCGCGGCGGGGCGGGGTCACGACTTGCCGTGCTTCGCCGCCGGCTGGGCCAGCGGCGTCTGCGCCTGCTTGGTCACGTCCCCGACGAGTTCCACCACATCGGGTCCGTACGACTGCGAGTTGACCACTTTCAGCAGCAGTACGAAGGAGTTGGTGCCGTACTTCCGGTTCAGCCGGCTCTCGTTCTTCACCAGGTAGCGCATCGCCGCCTGGTTGGTGATGGAGCGCTGGCCGCAGGAGAGGAACACCGGCCTGGCCTCCTGGCCGGCGGCCAGCCGCGCGAGGAGCACGTGCTCGCTGACCCCGTTCTCCACCCGGTAGCGCTCCGTGCCCACGGCGAACGCGCCGCGGTCGGGGCCCGGCTCCGGGTCGGTGTTGATCCGTACGCCCGGCAGCAGCGACTGCATGTGCGCGGCCATGCGGCGGTTGGATATCGGGGTGCCGACGCAGAACTCCGTGCGGTCGCCGAACGCCTGCTGCGCGGTGTCCTGCGCGACGACCTGCGCGTGCGCCCCGCAGGACTTGATCACGGCGGACAGCTCCAGCAGGGCGAGCGCGTCGTGCTTGGCCACGCTCCAGTCCCCGCCGCCGGCGTCCCGGTTCACCACCACCAGGGCCTCCGAGTTGCGCGGCAGCCCGAAGAAGCGTTCCCGGCGCCGGTGGCGGCGCCCGCCGAGGGAGCCGCGCGCGTACCACCCGAGCGCGGCGCCGGCCAGGAGGCCGGCGGCGGCCGAGACGAGGACGAGGATCGGTTCGCTCATGACGGGGCATGCTAGCGGTCGTCCGTATCGTTGTTCGAGGCCGCCGTCCATCGGATTCCGTTTACCGCGACCGCAAAGCCCCCGTAGCGCGGACGTAATAAAGCGGGTGTCGAATGCCCGCCGTGGCGGAACAATCGCTGCCGTCGGAAATAGCGGAATTTGCACGATTCTTACGGCAGATCACGGGATGGCTGGACGAACAGTCCGGCTGGTACGGCGTCTTTTGCCGCGGCGATCCCGACGGGCTGCGGGCCTGCCTGGACGGCTCCGCTTTGCCCCCGTGGGATTTCGTCGAGTCGCTGCTGCACGACC
>NZ_JACBXC010001449.1 GCF_013870535.1 Streptomyces phytophilus
CAGCGGGCCTGCGCGGCGATGTCCTCGATGGTGTGGCGCGGCACGGGCGGCTCGGCGACCAGCGTCCGCAGCAGCCGCCTGCGCAGGCTCTTCAGCCGCTCCGCCGAGTCGGCCTCCGCCTGCAGATAACCCTCTCTGGCGAGCTGCGACAGCTCGTCGATGTAGGCGAAGAGGGCGTCGGCGAAGGCGTTCATCACGTGCGAGGCGAGGTGGTTGCGCTCGCCCACGGCCATCGCGCGCCGCCACGCGATCCGGCCGCCGATGCGGTACGCGGACTGCAGCGCGTCGAGGCTGCGGCCCTCCTGCGCCTCGAACCGGCCGAGTCTTCGGTGCACCTCGGCGAGGTTGACGGCCCGCTTGCGGGGCGTGGCGACGCGGTCGGTGAAGGTGTTCAGCGACTGCCGGACGCCGAGTCTGAGGGCCCGGTCGTACGCCTCGCCCATCTGGAGCCCGTACTCGGGCGCCGCTTCGCGGATGGCCGCGACGATCTCCCGGTAGAGGCTCGGTAACTCGGGCCGGATCAGCGCGGCCAGTTCCCGCGGCAGCGGCTCGGGCGGCTCGGCCAGTGCGACTGCCTGCACTTCGGACGGCATACGTCTACCCCTCACGCCGCCGGCGAGGCAGGGGACACCGACCCGGTGGGGGGTGGGCGGGGCAGGTGCCCTCCGGTAGGGGGGCCGGCGGCTCACTGTTCGGATGAAGAACCGCGGGTGCCCGGCAGCGCACCGGTGACCGCGGTGTTGCGCGTGGCTCGACTCTGTTACCGGAAGGAACGTTGTAGCCCACACAGAGTGGACGCGCCACTACTCACCCGGCAAGCGCTTGTACGCATCTTTTGTACGCCGGTGACAGTTCCCCGCCCCCCGGACCGCGCGCGGGGGCTCAGCCGTCGTCGTGCCGCCGCAGATGCAGGGTGCGTACGGCGACCTCCACCGCGAAGCGCTCGTCGTGGTCGTCCAACTGCGCGCCGAAGAGCTGGTGGAGGCTGCGTAGCCGGTACCGCACGGTCTGCGGGTGGACGTGCAGCAGCCGGGCCATCCGCGCCGCCGTACCCCGGGTCGTCAGCCAGACCCGCAGCGTGTCGACCAGCCGCTCCCGGCGCACCGGCGTGTGTGCTTCGAGCGGCGCGAGCTGCCGGCGGGCCAGCTCCTCGGCGAGCGGCGGGTCGGCCATGAGCCAGAGCGTCACCAGGTGGTCGGCGCAGGCGAACACCGGCTCGTCGCGGACGATGCCGGTCTCCGCGTGCACCAGCGCCTGCCGCGCCCAGCGCAGCGAGTCCGCGGACCTGCCGAGCGGCACGGTCACGCCGATGGCGGCGCGGCAGCCGGCGAGCGCCGTGGCCAGCACGGCCCGGCGCTCCTCGGTCAGCGGGCCGGGCAGCAGCATGTGCGGCTGCGGGTCGGCGAGTTCGACGAGCACG
>NZ_JACBXC010000145.1 GCF_013870535.1 Streptomyces phytophilus
CGACGGCCGCTTCGGCGGCGGACGGATCCGCCGGGGCGATGCCCAGCGCCGCCGACAGCGACGCCGCATCGGCGGCCCCGCCCGAACGCACCGCCCACAGCGCGGCCTTCGGACCCAGCCCGTTCTCCACGACGGCGGTGTGCATCCAGTGCGTACCGGTCTGCACGTGCCCGCGGCGCACCCACTTGGCGACCCGCTTCCCGAACTCCGCGAGCCCGAACCCCTCGACGGTGCGCACCACGTACCCCTCCTGGCGGAGGGTGTCCAGCCGCAGCCCCCGCAGCACCCGCTCGTCGAACACGCCCCGCCACAGCACCGGGGGCACCGGCACCCCCAGCCGCCGCAGGAACCGGACCGACCGGTCCCAGTCCAGGCAGCGGTCGCCGTCCCAGACCGAGAACCCGTAGAACCGGCTCTCCAGGTCCTCGTAGGCGATCGAATGCCGCGCGAAGACGTTCTCTCCGCACACCCGCCGGCCCCGCGGTATCTCCCCGCCGATCCGACCCTGAAGGCCCTTCACCCACGCCCGCGACGGATGGTGCGCCGAATCGAGGGACCGGGCGTGCAGCCCGTCGGCGTACAGGGTGGTGTTCTCGCCGTCGAGTTTCTCGGTGACCACGACCTCGCGGCCCCGCAGCCCGGACAGCTCACCGGCCCGTATGTCGTCCGAGGCCGCCCCAGGGGACCACGGCAGATGCGGTGTACGGGGGTAGTGCACACGCATGATCCGGCTCCGTGACGACGGCGGGTTGGGCCACTGTAGAAGCGCCCGCACAGGCGGCTCCAGCGAATAACGCGCCGGCGCGCGGCTGTCGGTCGGTGGGGTGAATTCCCCGCCCCCAGGTCGTGCGCCTGACGTGGACGACGCGCCGGGGCACCGACACTGGGCCCCGTCGTGCCCCTGGAGAACGGACTGCGCGCATGGACAGATCGACGGCGTTGCAACTCGCGGCCGATGAGCTGGAGGAGCGGGAGCTTCGCAAGAGCCCCATCGAGATCATCGACTACGTACCGAGCGACCCGGCCCGCGGGCTCCTGACGCCGCCGGGGTCGATCATGGTGTTCCTGGACCGCGCGGGCGCGCCCGTGCTCGACCGGATCCGGCAGGTCGTGCTGGACGGCTCGGGTGAGGACGTCCGGCTCGCCCAGGAGATCAGGGACCTCTTCGCCGCCCGCGAGAAGGTGAGCTACTACCGCGCCTACCGGCTGCTCCGCGAAGCGGAGAGCTTCGCCACGATCCGCTACGGCGGCCGGACCCTCGTGACACACGCCTTCCCCGCTCCGGAAGCGGGCCTGGCGGCGATCGAGAACCCCTACAACGGGGGCCGCCTGGCGCCGGACGAACTGACCCTGGTCGAGCACCTGATCCCCGGCGCGCGGGGCGGCCTGGCCGCGGTCGCGGTGCGCCACATGCCCCCTCTCACCGAAGCCGAGCGGGCCGCGGTGGAGCAGGTGCCCGACGACCAGCTCGAAATGAACCTCACCCTCCGGGCCGGCTGCTGCGACAGCTGGACCGGTTTCGTCGAGCAGCTCGCGCAGATCACGCACGCGACCATGTACTGCATGATGGAGGCCGCCGCCCGGCAGGACGCCCCGCTGCCACCCGGCGAGATCGAGCGCCTCGGTCCCGCGGCCTCGGCACGCCGGCTGCTGAACCGGCGCCGCGAACTCCTCGGCCACGACCACGCCTGAGGCACCGGACATGCCCGGACTCGCCGGACCCGCGTACGCGGCCCTGTGCGCCCTGTGGATCGTGCTGACCGTGGCGTGCCAGCCGCACTCGCGGGTGGCCGCGAAGATCCGCAGGTACGACTTCTTCGCGCTGATCCCGCGCTGGACCTTCTTCGCCCCGACCCCCGGCACGCAGGACTTCGTGCTGCTCCGCCGCTACCGCACGCGCGACGGCCGGCTCACGCGGTGGCGGGAGACGGCGGGCACGGCCGCCGGCGGCCGGCCGCTGTGCGCCGTCTGGAATCCGGCCCGGCGGCACACCAAGGCCCTGCTCGACGCGGCCCAGAGCCTCATGGAGCTGGCGTCCCAGGGGCGCAGGCCGGAGGAGATCGAGCTGACGGGACCGTATCTGGCGCTCCTGGCCCACGTGTCGGCGCAGCCCTGCGCCGAGGAGCCGCGCGCCGCCCAGTTCGCCCTGGTGATCCAGCGGAGTTCCGCCTTCGGCGAGGCCGCTCCCTCGGTGGCCTTCGTCTCCTCCCTGCACACGATCGACTGACGGGACGACCCGGGGGAGTCCATGGAGCGGACCTCGTGAACGCCGACCTGGCCGTGCGCCTCACCCTGGCCATCGGCGGTGTGGGCGTGGCCATCTCCTCCTGGGAGTACCTCACCCGCCCCGCGCTGCTGGCCGACCACGCGATCGCCGGCTGGCCGGTCGGCCGGTCCTGCCGGCCCTGGCGGCTGTCCCGCCGTGCGGACCGCGCCGTCGACCTGGTCCTGCGCTACCCGAACGTCCTCGTCCTGGTGACGCTGCGGCTGGCGGCCGCGCTGGCGATCGTGATCGGATCCCCGGTCCCGGCCGCGGTCTGCCTGGGGGTGGTCGCGGCAACGTCCCTGCTCCTCGCCGTACGCTCCCCGTACGGCAGCGACGGCGCGGACCAGCTCTCGATGATCATCTTTGTCGCGGCGTTCTGCGCCGCGGTGATCGGCACCGGCGCCTCGCGGCACGTCTTCCTCTGGTTCGTGGCGGCCCAGGCATGCTGCGCGTACGTCGCCGCGGGCCTCGCCAAACTGATCTCGCCGGTCTGGCGCGGCGGCAGCGCCCTCGGCGGCATCCTCGGCACCCGCACGTACGGCCACCGCCGCCTGGGGCCCGTCGTCGCCTCGCACCCCCGCGCGGCGAAGCTCGCGGGATGGTGGGTGATCGCGCTGGAGTGCGCGTTCCCGCTCGTCCTGCTGGGTGAGCCGCGGGTGACCTACGCGGTCCTGGCACTCACGCTCGCGATGCACCTCGGCATCCTGGTCCTCATGAGGCTGAACACCTTCCTTTGGGCGTTCGCCGCGACCTACCCGAGCGTCATCTACTGCACGCTGCGCTGAGGGGCCGCCGGCGTACGGCACGCGAAGGCAGCGACCGGACCGACATGCGGCCAGCGGCCAGACCAACACACCGATTGCGGCCAGATCAATATCGATCTTGCGGCTGAATCAACACACATGCGCTCCCCTTCGGCCCGCGCTTTCGTGCCATGCCGCTCAGCGCCCTGTGGGAGACACCCGCCGCGGGAGCTGAGCGCACCGCCGCCCGCCGGCGGGACCGCCGCCGCACCTCCAGCGGCAGGGTGGGCGGTGGCCGTCAGCACTCCACCACGTTGACCGCGAGGCCGCCGCGGGCCGTCTCCTTGTACTTGACCTTCATGTCCGCGCCGGTCTCCTTCATCGTCTTGATCGCCTTGTCGAGCGAGACGAAGTGCTGCCCGTCGCCGCGCAGCGCCATGCGGGCCGCCGTGATCGCCTTGACCGCCGCCATGCCGTTGCGTTCGATGCACGGGATCTGGACCAGCCCGCCGATCGGGTCGCAGGTCAGGCCCAGGTTGTGTTCGATGCCGATCTCCGCGGCGTTCTCCACCTGCTCCGGGGTGCCGCCCAGGATCTCGGCGAGGCCGCCGGCGGCCATCGAGCAGGCGGAGCCGACCTCGCCCTGGCAGCCGACCTCCGCGCCGGAGATGGAGGCGTTCTCCTTGAAGAGCATGCCGATCGCGCCCGCCGCGAGGAGGAAGCGGACCGCGGTGTCGTCGTCGGCGCCCGGGACGAAGTCCGTCGCGTAGTGCAGGACCGCGGGGATGATGCCCGCCGCGCCGTTGGTGGGGGCGGTGACGACGCGGCCGCCGGCGGCGTTCTCCTCGTTGACGGCCATGGCGTAGAGGGTGACCCACTCCATCGCGTGCGCCGCCGGGTCGCCCGCCGCGCGGAGCTGGCGGGCCTCGCCCGCGGCGCGGCGGCGGACCTTCAGGCCGCCGGGCAGGATGCCCTCGCGGGCGGTGCCGCGGGCGACGCACTCGCGCATCACCCGCCAGATCTCCAGCAGTCCGGCCCGGATCTCCGCCTCGGTGCGCCAGGCGCGCTCGTTCTCCAGCATCAGCGACGACAGCGACAGGCCCGTCTCGCGGGTGCGGCGCAGCATCTCGTCGGCGGTACGGAACGGGTGCTTCAGCACGGTGTCGTCGAGCTTGATCCGGTCCTCGCCGACCGCCTCCTCGTCGACGACGAAGCCGCCGCCCACCGAGTAGTACGTCTTCGCCAGCAGCGTCCCGCCGTCCGCGTCGTACGCCGCCAGCGTCATGCCGTTCGCGTGGTACGGCAGCGAGCGGCGGCGGTGCAGGACGAGGTCGGCGGAGGCGTCGAAGGGGATCTCGTGGTCGCGCCCTATCTCGGCGCCCAGCAGGTGCAGCCGCCCTGTGGTGCGGATGCGCTCCACCTCGCCCTCGGCCCACTCGATGTCGACGGTGCGCGGCGAGTGGCCCTCCAGGCCCAGGAGCACGGCCTTCGGAGTGCCGTGGCCGTGGCCGGTGGCGCCCAGGGAGCCGAAGAGTTCGGCCCGTACGGCGGTGGTGTGGGCCAGCAGGCCCTCGTTCTTCAGCCGGCGCGCGAACAGCCGGGCCGCCCGCATCGGGCCGACCGTGTGCGAACTCGACGGCCCGATGCCGATCGAGAAGAGGTCGAAGACGGAGATGGCCACTCGGGACTCCCTTGTCCTTTCGTGGGGCGTGCGCGTGCGGGGTGCGGGATCGCAACGGCTTGCGCGTACGTCCCCGGGGTCCGGCGGC
The DNA here is from genome assembly GCF_013870535.1 of Streptomyces phytophilus. Taxonomy (GTDB): domain Bacteria; phylum Actinomycetota; class Actinomycetes; order Streptomycetales; family Streptomycetaceae; genus Streptomyces; species Streptomyces phytophilus. The sequence continues at coordinate 4,779 of NZ_JACBXC010000145.1, forward strand.
CCGCCGCGTGCAGGCCGGGCAGCCGGACCGTACGGGCTACAGGCCGGGGTACAGCGGGTGCTTGGCCGCCAGGGCCGCGACCCGGGCGGCCAGGGCGGGCTTCTTCGCCTCGTCGAAGCCCTCCTTGAGGGCCTCGGCGATGACGTCGGCGACCTCCTCGAAGTCCGCGGCGGTGAAGCCGCGGGTGGCCAGCGCGGGCGAGCCGATGCGCAGGCCGGAGGTGACCATGGGCGGCCGGGGGTCGTCGGGGACCGCGTTGCGGTTGACGGTGATGCCGATCTCGTGGAGCCGGTCCTCGGCCTGCTGGCCGTCCAGTTCGGAGTCGCGCAGGTCGACCAGGACCAGGTGGACGTCCGTGCCGCCGGAGAGCACCGAGACGCCGGCCGCGCGCGCGTCGTCCCGCAGCAGCCGCTCCGCCAGGATCCGGGCGCCGTCCAGCGTGCGCCGCTGCCGCTCCTGGAACTCCGGTGACGCGGCGATCTTGAACGACACCGCCTTGGCGGCGATCACGTGCTCCAGCGGCCCGCCCTGCTGGCCGGGGAAGACCGCCGAGTTGATCTTCTTGGCGAGGGCCTGGCGGGAGAGGATGACCCCGCCGCGCGGGCCGCCGAGCGTCTTGTGCGTCGTGGTGGTGACGATGTCCGCGTACGGCACGGGGCTGGGGTGCAGGCCCGCGGCCACCAGCCCGGCGAAGTGCGCCATGTCGACCATCAGCAGCGCGTCGACCTCGTCGGCGATCCGGCGGAAGCCGGCGAAGTCGAGCTGCCGCGGGTACGCGGACCAGCCGGCGATGATCAGCTTCGGCCGCCGCTCCTTGGCCAGCCGCTCGACCTCGGCCATGTCCACCAGCCCGGTCTCGGCGTCGACGTGGTACGCGGCCACCTCGTACAGCTTGCCGGAGAAGTTGATCTTCATGCCGTGGGTCAGGTGCCCGCCGTGGGCCAGGTCCAGGCCCAGGATCGTGTCGCCGGGCTTGAGCACCGCGAACATCGCCGCCGCGTTCGCCGACGCGCCCGAGTGCGGCTGGACGTTCACGGCCTCGGCGCCGAAGAGCGCCTTGACGCGCTCCCGGGCCAGCTCCTCGGTGACGTCGACGTGCTCGCAGCCGCCGTAGTAGCGGCGGCCGGGGTAGCCCTCGGCGTACTTGTTGGTGAGGACCGAGCCCTGCGCCTCCAGCACGGCGACCGGGGCGAAGTTCTCCGAGGCGATCATTTCGAGGGTGGACTGCTGGCGCTTGAGTTCGGCGTCCACGGCGGCGGCGACCTCGGGGTCGACCTCGTGGAGCGAGCCGTTCAGAAGGGACATGGGACCTTCCGTGGAAAGAGGGGGACGCGGGCGGGCAGGGCTGCGGCGGCGGAGCTCAGCCCGCGGTGAACGCGGTGTACTCGGCGGCGGACATCAGGTCGGCGGACTCGCCCGCGACGCGCACCCGGAACAGCCAGCCGTCCCCGAACGGGCCGGAGTTGACCAGCGCGGGGTCGTCCACGACGTCCTGGTTGGCCGCGGTGACCTCCCCGGTCACCGGCGCGTAGAGGTCCGAGACGGACTTGGTCGACTCCAGCTCGCCGCAGGACTCGCCCGCGGTGACCGCGTCGCCGACCTCCGGGAGCTGGACGAAGACGACGTCGCCGAGCGCGTCCGCGGCGTGGGCGGTGATGCCGACGGTGGCGATGCCGTCGTCGGTCGCGACCCACTCGTGTTCCTTGCTGTAGCGCAGGTGCTCAGGGTTGCTCATGAGGCGATTCTCCAGGATCGGGACGTGAGTGACGTAACGGGGCGCAGACGGCGGGACCGGCTGCCGCCGCCGGAGGGTCAGGAGCGCTTGTAGAACGGCAGGGCGACGACCTCGTACGGCTCGTGGCTGCCGCGGACGTCGACGCCCACGCCGGTCGCCGCCGCGGGCCCCGGCTCCGCGTGCGCGGCGTCCACGTACGCCATGGCGATCGGCTTGCCGAGCGTGGGGGAGGGCGCGCCGGAGGTGACCTCGCCGATCCGCCGGCCGCCGGCCACGACCGCGTACCCCGCGCGCGGCACCCGCCGGCCCTCGGCGACCAGGCCGACCAGCACCCGCGGCGGCTCGGCCGCGGCGCGCCCGGCGGCCTGTTCGAGGGCCTTGCGGCCGACGAAGTCGCCGGGCTTGTCGAGCTTGACGACCCGGCCGAGGCCGGCGTCGAAGGGCGTGAGCGCGGTGGTCAGCTCGTGCCCGTACAGCGGCATGCCGGCCTCCAGGCGCAGGGTGTCGCGGCAGGAGAGCCCGCAGGGCACCAGGCCGTCGTCCGCGCCCGCGGCGGTCAGCGCCGCCCAGACGGCGGGCGCGTCCGCGGGGCGTACGAACAGCTCGAAGCCGTCCTCGCCGGTGTAGCCGGTACGGGCGATGAGCGCCTCGGCGCCGGCGACGGTGCCGGGCAGGCCCGCGTAGTACTTCAGGCCGGCCAGGTCCGCGTCGGTGACCCGGCCCAGGATCGCCGGCGACTTCGGGCCCTGCACGGCGATGAGGGCGTACGCCTCCCGGTCGTCGCGCACCTGCGCGCCCGGGAAGCCGGCGGCCCGCTCGATCAGGGCGTCCAGCACGGTCTGCGCGTTGGCGGCGTTCGCGACGATCATGTACTCGTCGTCGGTGAGCCGGTAGACGATCAGGTCGTCGAGGATGCCGCCGTCCTCGCGGCAGATCATCGTGTACCGGGCGCGGCCGGGGCGCACGGCGGAGAGCCGGCCCACCAGGGCGTAGTCCAGCAGGGCGGCGGCCCCGGGGCCGGTGACGGCGATCTCGCCCATGTGGGAGAGGTCGAAGAGGCCGGCGCGGGTGCGCACGGCGACGTGCTCCTCGCGCTCGCTGCCGTAGCGCAGCGGCATGTCCCAGCCGGCGAAGTCGGTCATGGTGGCGCCGAGGGCGCGGTGCGTGGCGTCGAGCGCGGTACGGCGCGGTGCAGGGCTCTCAGTGGTCATCGTCTGGCTCCCGGACAGGGGGTGGTCGTGTCCTCCCCATCTGTCATCGGAACCTGAGAGGTTCGCCACGATCCCGCGGGAGCGTGGCTTGCACCTTGGGTGGGGCGGCGCCGGCGCACGGCTGTGCTCCAGAGCGCCACCCGCTTTTCAGATCTGCCTCGCCCGCGCGGTGACGGTGCCTGAGAGATTCAAGGGAGGACTTGCTCCTTCGGCGCCCGGTGCGAGTGGCACCGGGACTCTCCCGCGCGGATTCGAACGGCCGGTATGCAGTTGGCGGGGCCCATCATTGCACGCGGCGCCGATCGCGGGACAGGGCGCAGAACGCGCGAGGCCGTCTTCCCCTTGCCTCCTTGTCGAGCCCCGCCGCTGTTGCGACGCTTGTGGACGGCAGGCGGCGGCGGTGCGGGGCGTGGGAGGCAGCGTGACGGTGGAGCAGGCGGCCTCCAGGGAACGGCTTCGATATCCGGAGGGGGACATCGTCGTGATCTCCGGGCTGCCGGGGAGCGGCAAGAGCACCCTCATGCGGCGTACGCGGCCGCGGGCGGAGGTGCTGCTGATCGACTCGCAGTACGTACGCGAGCGCTGGGCGCGCAAGGTGGGCACCCGGCTGCCGTACGCGGTGTACCGGCCGTTAGTCAGGGTCGACCACTACGCGCGGCTGCGCCTGGCGGTGCGCGCCGGCGGCAGCCTCGTCGTGCACGACTGCGGCACGCTGCCGTGGGTGCGGTGGTGGCTGACCAGGCAGGCCAGGCGATACGGGCGCGGGGTGCACGTCGTGGTGCTGGACGTGCCGGCCGAGGTGGCGCGGGAGCGGCAGGAGCGGCGCGGGCG
>NZ_JACBXC010001450.1 GCF_013870535.1 Streptomyces phytophilus
CGATTGGCTGCGCGCCGGCCAGGCACTGCAGCGCGTGCTGCTGACCGCCACCGGCGCCGGCCTCGTGGCATCGCTGACCAGCGAGGCGCTGGAGTGGACCGACCTGCGCGCGCTCGTCCGCGACCCGCTCACCGACGTCGGCCAGGTCCAGATGGTCCTGCGCATCGGCTACGGCCCGCGCGGCCCGGCGACGCCGCGCCGCCCGCTGGCGGAGGTCATGGAGATCGTCTGACCGCGGGGCCCCCGTCCGCACGGGGGGCGCGCGGCACGTACGCGAAGGCAGCGCGCTCACCTGAGCCGAGTCGGCACTCGCGCTTCGGCGACGCCGCCCGGCAGGCCGAGAGTCACCGCACCGGCCGCGTCCTCCTCGCCGGCGACGCGGCGCACATCCCAGCGGCCGCCGGTGCTAGTACTCGGCGAGCAGCTTCTCCAGCATCTCCTGGCTCGACTCCTGCTTCTCCGCCGCCGCGCACAGGCCGTCCATCGTCAGCAGGTAGCGCTCGACGTCGTTGCGCTTGTCGAGGTAGAGGGCGCTGGTCAGCTGCTCGATGTACGCCACGTCAGGCAGGTCCGGCTCCGCGAAGCGCAGGATCGTCAGCGGGCTGACGACGGCGGCGAACCGGCCGGTGGCCAGCCGGGCCACCTGGACCGTGATGTTGGACAGCTCCAGGATCCGCAGCAGGTGCTCGATCTGCGCGCGCATCACCCGGCGCCCGCCGAGCGGGCGGCGCAGCGCCGCCTCGTCGAGGACCACCCAGTAGCGCGCCGGCTGATCGGCGTGGCCCAGGATCTGCTGCCTGCGCAGCCGCAGGTCGACGTGGCGCTCTATGGCGGCCTCGTCCGCGTTGGGGTACGCGATCTGGGCGAACGCCCGCGCGTAGTCGGCGGTCTGCAGCAGGCCGGGGATGCGCTGGGCCTGGTAGGAGCGGATCAGCGAGGCGGCCTCTTCGAGGCCGAGGAACGTCTCCATCCAGGTGGGCGTGACATCGCTGTACTGGTGCCACCAGCCGGTGGTGTTGGCGCCGCGGGCCAGCGCGAGGTAGTGCTCGCGCTCGGCCTCGTCCTCCACCCCGTACAGCGTCAGCAGGGCGGCGATGTCGTGCTCCTTGCAGCCGCCCCGGCCCAGCTCCAGCCGGCTCAGCTTCGGCTGCGAGGCGCCGATGGTCCGCGCGGCCGCCTGGAACGTGATGTTGCGCTGCTCGCGCAGCCGCCGCAGGTTGTTGCCGAGGATGATGCGGCGCACGGTGGGGCCGCCTCGGGACGGGGCCGGCAGAGAGTTCGTCTCCGACATGCTTGGCGCGTGCATCAGGCTCCCAAGGATGATCAGGTCGCGCCCTTCAGTCTCGCATCGAAGGAGTCAACGTGTACAGGGAAAGCGATTGTTGAAGTTGAATATGCCTCTGGTACGCGGCTGCTACA
>NZ_JACBXC010001451.1 GCF_013870535.1 Streptomyces phytophilus
GCCCCCGTCGGTCCACTCCACCGGGACGACGGCCTGCGTGCCGGGCGGCAGCGGGGCGCCGGTCATGATGCGGGCGGCCTCGCCGGCGCCGACGTGCGGCAACTCGCCCGCGCCGCCCGCCGGTACGTCGCCGATGACGCGCAGCACGGCGGGGAACTCGTCGCTCGCCCGCTCGACGTCTACGGTGCGCACCGCGTACCCGTCCATGGAGCTGTTGTCGAAGGGCGGCAGCGCGACGGCCGCGGTGACGTCCTCGACGAGGACGCAGCCCTGGGCGTCGAGCAGCTGCATCTCCAGCGGCTCCAGCGGGCGGACCTGCCGCAGTATGTCGTCGAGGTGCTCCTCGACGGACCACACACCGGAGGACCCCGGCCGCGGCCCGGCCTCCTGCGCCGCGGTCCCCGGGTCTTGCTCGCCCGCGTCCGTCGCCCCCTTCACGGCCTCGCTCAATCCGCCATCTCCTCGGCGACGTACTTCCGCAGCCACGCGCGCAGGTCGGCGCCGAGGTCCTCGCGCTCGCACGCGAGGCGCACGATCGCCCGGAGGTAGTCGCCGCGGTCGCCCGTGTCGTACCTCCGGCCCTTGAACACCACGCCGTACACCGGGCTGTCGAGCTCCTCGTCCGTCGCCAGCCGCTGGAGCGCGTCGGTGAGCTGGATCTCGTTCCCCCGGCCGGGCTCCGTCGTGCGCAGCACGTCGAAGATCGCGGGATCGAGGACATAGCGGCCGATGACCGCGTAGTTGCTGGGGGCGTCGGCGGTGGCGGGCTTCTCCACGAGGTTCGTGACGCGCACCACGTCGCTGTCCGCGGTGGTCTCCACGGCCGCGCAGCCGTAGAGGTGGATCTGCTCCGGGTCGACCTCCATCAGCGCGATGACGCTGCCCCCGTGGTCGGCCCGGGCGCGCACCATGCGGGCCAGCAGCGGGTCGCGCGGGTCGATGAGGTCGTCGCCGAGGAGGACGGCGAACGGCTGGTCGCCGACGTGCTCGGCGGCGCACAGCACCGCGTGGCCGAGGCCGCGGGGGTCGCCCTGGCGGACGTAGTGGATGTTCGCCAGGTCGTTGGACTCCGCGACCTTGGCCAGGCGCGCCTCGTCGCCCTTCTTGCGCAGGGCCTCTTCCAGCTCGTGATTGCGGTCGAAGTGGTCTTCGAGCGGGCGCTTGTTCCGCCCGGTGATCATGAGGACGTCGGTGAGTCCGGCCGAGACGGCCTCCTCGACGACGTACTGGATCGCGGGCTTGTCGACGACGGGCAGCATCTCTTTCGGCGTCGCCTTGGTCGCCGGCAGGAAGCGGGTGCCGAGACCGGCGGCCGGGATGACAGCCTTGGTGATCCGAGTACGCGAAGAATCCATGTTCAGCACCATAAGGGTAGGTACGGACAAGTGGGCAGCGACCAGGCCAGAAAGGCGGCGTT
>NZ_JACBXC010001452.1 GCF_013870535.1 Streptomyces phytophilus
GCCTCGTCGTACCGGCCGGGCAGCCTCTACTGGACGCGCTGCACCGGGAATCGAGTGCGGAACGTCACATCCGCCCCAGCCGCCCCACGCGTGCGCGCGTCAGCACGGAGCGTCAGACTACGCGTGGATCCTCGTGATCCTCTTGTGATCTGCCGTTCGATCTCCTAGTGTCCGAGGCGTTCGCAGACGCGAGCACCGCGCTCCGGTACGCCGAGTCCTGCCCGTCGGAGCCCGGAACCGTCGTCCCCACAGCCGTTCGGGCAGGAGCGGGGGAACCACTTCTCCGTCGGCCGGAGGCACGGTGGCAGGACCGCACCGGACTCCCCGACTCGGGGTGAAGCCGCACAGCACGACGCGGCCGGGCAACTCCAGCCCGAACCCGACAGCTCACTTCGCAGGCGTCGGAGAAAGAGCGAGCCACCATGGCCGGAACCGGCACCCGGCGCGCGCCCAAGTCGCGCTCCACCCGCCGCTATGCCGCCGCTGCGGGGGTGGGCATAGCCCTGCCCGTAGCCGGCGGAGTCGCGGCGACCGCCGCGCACGCCTATACGGTCGAGAAGGGCGACACCCTCTCGGAGATCGCCGAGGACAACGGCTTCGGCCCCGACTGGCAGCAGCTGTACGAGGCCAACAAGGAAGCCGTCGGCGACAACCCCCACCTGATCCTCCCGGGCCAGGAGCTGGACCTGGGCGGCAAGAAGGCGGAGAGCAAGCCCGCCGAGGCCGACCAGAGCGCCGCCAAGACCGAGAAGAAGCAGCAGCGCTACGTCGAGCACACCGTCGCCGCCGGCGAGACGCTGGCCAAGATCGCCGCGAAGTACGACGTGCCGGGCGGCTGGCAGCGCGTGTACGTCGACAACGAGAAGGCCATCGGCGACAACCCGGCCGCGCTGAAGGTCGGCACCGAGCTGCGCGTCGACACCGAGGGCGGCAAGGTCTCCAAGTCCGTCGACCCGAACGGCTCGTCGTCCTCCGGGAGTTCCGGCGGTGCCACCGAGGCGTCGCAGGCGAGCGTCCCGACCACCGAGTCCGGCATCCAGGCCGCGGCGCGGGAGATCGTGCCCGCGGACCAGTTCACCTGCTTCAGCAACATCGTGGAACGGGAGAGCGGCTGGGACCACACCGCGACCAACCCCAGCTCCGGCGCGTACGGACTGATGCAGGCCCTGCCGGGCGACAAGATGGCCTCGGCCGGCGCCGACTGGCGCACCAACCCGGTCACCCAGCTCAAGTGGGGCCTGGACTACATGAACGACCGCTACGGCAGCCCGTGCGGCGCCTGGGACTTCTGGCAGGCCAACAACTGGTACTGATCCCCCGGGCCCCCGGCCCGCGGTGAGTCTCCCGCCGCCCCGCCGCACGGATACGTCCGCGCGGCGGGGCGCGCGCGTGTATACGCCCCGCCGGGCCCG
>NZ_JACBXC010001453.1 GCF_013870535.1 Streptomyces phytophilus
CGGACGCGAGGGGACCCGGCAGCCGTGCCGCCCCGGCGGCGCCGCGCCCGCGAGTGACCACCCTGCGTAACCGCCCGGCTCCGCCCGGCTCCACCGCGGACATCGCGAATCTGCCCGTACCGCGATCAAGACTGCGCACGACTTCGGAATTGCCCGGTCACACGACCAAAGGAGATGACTGTGACCAACCTGATGTTACTGCCGGACGGAATGCGGCGCTGGTCCAAGACCAACGGCGTCTCTCTCGACGACGGCTACCGGGCCATGGCGGACAAGCTCGTCGAGTTCACCGACTGGGCCAGGGAAGACGACATCACGACCCTGTACGTCACGACCTCCTCGGCCGCGAACTTCGACCGCCCCGAGTCCGCGGTGAAGACGTTCCTGGAAGCGTTCGACGACGTGGCCGAACGCACGCACCGCACCTGTAACTTCAGCTTCACCGGTTCCCTCGACCTGGTGCCCAAGAAGTACCTCACCAGGCTGGAGGAACTGCGGGACGAGTCGGACAAGGACTCGGGCTTTACGCTGCACTACATCATGGGCATGTCATTGTCCGAGGAGGTGGTCCAGCTTTTCAACAGGCTCAACGGCAAGATCCCGAAACTGACCGAGAAGATCCTGGCCGAGAACGCGTACGTGCCGCAGCAGGTCGACTACCTCATACGCACCGGCGGCGCGATCCGCATGTCTTCCTTCTTCCCGCTGATGTCCCCGTACGCGGAACTGCACTTCTCTCCGGTCCTGTTCCCCGACATGAAGCGGGCGGACTTCGACACCGCGCTCAGGGACCTGCGGCAGCGGGAGCGGCGCTACGGGAACTACCCGAGGTAGGCCGCCACCGGAGGACCGGGCACACAGGCAGCCGGGCAGGGCGCGCAGCACCGCGGCCTGCCCGGCCGTTCGACGTGGCCGGCGGCCGCCTCAGTGGAAGAGGCGGTACGAGGCGAGGGCCGTCATCGGCTCGACCGACAGCGGCTCGGTGATCCACTCGTTCTTCAGGCCGTTCATCGTCTTCTGGAAAGCGGGCATCGCCTGGAGGGGGTTCTTCTCGTCGTCCGCCAGGTCCACGACGATGACCAGGGTCCGCCCGTCCGCGAGCTTGCACCAGGAGTAGCGCACGCCCTCGGGCCCGGCTTCCTCGATCGCCGCGAACAGCTCCTGCGCGGCCTTCTCCGCGGTCTCGACCTTGTCTTCCTTGAGCATGGCACGGAAAATACGGACGCTCATGGGCATCTCCTCGGTGGCACGCGCGCGCCGCCGGGTGCCGGCGGCGCGGTTCACGGATGTACGTGGCGTTCGTGCGGCGGATGCGTCCTGGACGCGGCCCGGATGCGGCACGGCGGTCCGCTTCGGGGAACAGCATCCGGCACTCCGCTTGGCCACTGCACACCGTCGAGTTGGCGTCCA
>NZ_JACBXC010001454.1 GCF_013870535.1 Streptomyces phytophilus
GCCCCCGGCCGCCGCCGCGCCCGGCGACGCCATCCTCCCCAAGCCCGTACCCGCGAAGCTCGGCCTCGTCGTCGAGGAGTACGCGCAGTTCCCCGAGTCCGAGCCGACGCCCCCGCCGACCGACCCGCGGCTGATGCGGCACGCCCGGATCAACGCGCTCGCCGAACTCCCCGACGGCTCCGGCCGCAAGGCGGTGCCGGACCTCAACGGCAAGCTGTACCTCGTCGAGGACGGCGGACAGCCCCGCACGTACCTCGACGTCGGGGCCGCCTTCGCGCCGCAGTTCTTCTCCGGCCAGGGCCTCGGCCAGGGCTTCGGCTACGCGGCCTTCCACCCGGACTTCGCCCGCAACGGCGTCTTCTACACCGTGCACACCGAGCTGGCCTCCACCACCGACGCGGAGCCGGACCTCACCCCGCAGCCGAACACCGGCTACCACGGCATCATCACCGAGTGGACCGCCGACGACCCGGCCGCGGGCACCTTCTCCGGCAGCCGCCGCGAGGTGCTGCGCCTCGGCTTCAACGGCCGCATCCACGGCATCCAGCAGATCGCCTTCAACCCCACCGCCCGCAAGGGCGGCGCCGACTACGGCAAGCTCTACGTCGCCGTGGGCGACGGCGGCACCGGCGTGGGCAACAGCGAGCCGCAGAACCTGGCGCTGCCGCACGGCAAGCTGCTGCGGATCGACCCCCGCGGCGACGACAGCGCGAACGGCGCGTACGGCGTCCCCGCCGACAACCCCTTCGCCGGCCGCCCCGGCGCCCTCGGCGAGGTCTACGCGTACGGCTTCCGCGACCCGCACCGCTTCAGCTGGGACACCGGCGGCAGCAACCGGCTGTACCTCGGCCACATCGGCGAGCACGCCATCGAGTCGATCTACGAGGTACGGGCCGGGGACAACCTGGGCTGGAGCGAGCGCGAGGGCCCGTTCGTCTTCGACAAGGACCCGGCCCACCCGTGCGACGCGTACAAGCCGCTGCCGCCCGACGACGAGACGTACGGCTACACCTATCCCGTCGCCGCCTACGACCACGACCCGCCGGCCGACTGGAACTGCACCTCCGACATCGGCCGGGCCGTCTCCGGCGGCTTCGTCTACCGCGGCGACGACCTGCGCAAGCTGCGCGGCACGTACGTCTTCGGCGACCTCGTCGACGGCCGCGTCTTCGCCAGCAGGACAGGCGAGATGGACCGCGACGCCGCCGAGATGGCCACGATCCACCAGCTGAGGCTCTTCGACGGCGCCACCGGCGAGCGGGTCACGGCCCAGGACCTGGCCGGCGACACCCGCGTCGACCTGCGCTTCGGGCAGGACGCGGCGGGCGAGCTGTACCTGCTGGCGAAGGCGAACGGCAAGGTCTGGAAGGTCACCGGCACCCGCGGCCCCGCGCTGCCGTAGCCGGAG
>NZ_JACBXC010001455.1 GCF_013870535.1 Streptomyces phytophilus
GCTACGGCTACACCCGGCAGGCCGGCGAACCGCCCACCCCGCTCCCGCCGCTCAACCAGGCGCGTCTGGACTACCCCGAGAAGCCGCTGCCGGCGGCCGAGGCCCCGGAGCCGCTGTCCGCGAAGCAGGACCGGCGCGTACGGACCGACGGCGACCTGCGCGAGTTACTGCTCGCCGAGCCGAAGGGCGCCGTCCCGGACGAAGGCGGGCCCGAGTGGCTGCCCGTCGAGCAGTTCGCCGGCGGCTTCGAGGACCCCAACTTCGTACTCGCCGACCTGGTGACCGAAGGATTCCGGCGCGCGGCGAGCACCTCCTGGACGCAGGACGGGGACACGCAGGTGACCATCGCCCTGCTGCAGTTCCGCGACGAGTCCGGCCTGCAGTCCGAGGAGTACCTCCTCGGCCAGCAGTCGTACATGCCGAGCGAGCAGGGCGCGGGTACGACCGGCGTGCCCATCCCCGGCAGCGTCGGCGGCGCGCTCTTCGTCTCCGAGAGCCCGGTGCAGGAACCCGGTTACGTCCCCGTCTACGAGGCCAGGGCGCTGGCACGGCGCGGCGACATCGTGCTGGACATGCATATCGCCTCGTCGCAGGCGATCGCCGAGGACACCGCGATGGACATCGCGAAACGCCAGATGGAGCGCCTGTGACCCACCACACCCGCGTGCTGCTCTCGGGCCTGCTGGCCCTCGCCGCCGTGGCCGGGACCGCCGGCTACGTCCACTGGCAGACCGACGGTGCGGACCGCACCGTGCGCACCAAGCTGTGGCAGGCGGAGAAGAAGGTGCCGAGCAAGAAGTGGCGGACGGCGGCCGAGGACGGCCGCCAGGACAACCCCCTCAGCAGACAACTGCTCAAGCCCGGCGACGTCCCCGCCTACGGCCTCGGCCCCGACGTCGAGGGCTACGGCAACGACTTCACGCTCAGCGGGCGCCGCGCCGCCGCGGTCCTCAAGGAGGGCGGGAAGGGGCTCCCCCCGCAGGAGCGCCGGTACCACAGCGACTTCGTCGAGCAGCTCGACGTGCAGGGCATGGCCATGCGCTCGTACGCCACCGGCCGCGAGGTCATGACGATCCAGATCGCGCAGATGGACAACAAGGAAGGAGTCCGCGCCCTCCAGGCCGGGCAGCGGCAGCTCTTCGAGTCCCTCGGCGCCTTCCGCGAAGGGCCGGACATCGAGGGCGACGACGCCGAGTGCTTCCTGCCGCCGCGGGACGAAGAGGCGGGCATGGACCAGATGTACTGCTCCGCCGCCCGCGGAAACCTGATGATCCAGCTGATCGCGTACGGCGGCGATCCGTTCGAGTCCAAGGATGTGGCCATGGCCTTCGAGAAGCAGCTCGACCAGGCGGAGTCGCCGGGGAAGTCGATTTGACCGCCCCGCCCCCGCCGCCGCCCGG
>NZ_JACBXC010001456.1 GCF_013870535.1 Streptomyces phytophilus
CAGCGCGGGGAACGTGCTCGTGACCCGCACCTGGTCGCGGTCCGCGGCGAAGAGCAGCAGCGGGTCGTCGAGCGGCCGGCCCCAGGCGCGTACCGTGCCGGTCAGGTCCAGGGAGGCGAGATAGCGCCACAGGGCCGCGGCCACGGCCGGGGTGTCCGCCTCCAACTCGTCCAGGCGCACCAGGCCCGTGGCGCCGGGGCGGTCGCTGTCGTCGTCCTTGGTGCGGTAGACGGCGTAGCCGGCGAGGGGGTCGCCGAGGGCGACGACGCGCGGCCGGGAGAAGTCCTCGTCGTCCGGGTCCTGTTCGGCCAGCCACTCCTTGGCCCACCACTCCTCGCTGCGCGCGGGCCGGCCGGCGCGCGCCGCGCGGGTGCGGTCGTAGTACGGGCCGAGCAGCGCGGGCGCCGCGGCCGGGTTGACCAGCCGCAGGGGCCGCTCGTCGGGGATGATCCGCAGCCGCAGCGCCGCCCGGGAGTCGATCTCGACGGTCGCGCCGTACGTGCCGGGGCCGAAGCCGAACCGCCCGTAGATGGCGGTCTCCGACGCCCACAGCGCCGCCAGCGGCCAGCCCTCTGCCGGGCAGCGCGCGAACAGCTCGGCGATCATCCCGGAGAGCACCCCGCGGCGCCGGTGGGTCGGCGCGACGGAGACGAAGGTCAGGCCGGGGCAGGGGAGTTCGGCGCCGGGGACGGCCATCGTGAACGGCAGCGCGGCGACCATGCCGACCAGGGTGTCCGCGTCGTAGGCGCCGATGCGCAGGCAGCCCGCCAGGAGTTCGTGATGGCGTTTGCGAAGCTCGTCCTCGGGCTTTTCGTGGAAGACCAGATAGGCCAGCTCCTGAGCCCGGTCGATGTCGCTTTCGGGTATTTCACGGAACACAATGGGAGCACGGTCGTTCATATTCTGACACTATCCGTCATGCCCGATCCGCGCACATCGCTTTCATGCCAGCTCGCGGCGGGTGCGGCAGCGCCGTGCGGGAACGAAGAAGGCGACCCGTGAGCGCGTGGTCCGCGGTCATGGGTCGCCCCTCGCGTAGTGGACGATACTGGGATTGAACCAGTGACCCCTTCCGTGTCAGGGAAGTGCTCTCCCGCTGAGCTAATCGTCCGAGGTGGAGACGGGATTTGAACCCGTGTAGACGGCTTTGCAGGCCGTTGCCTCGCCTCTCGGCCACTCCACCAGCGAGGGCCCGTGAGACCCCCATCGAGCGGACGACGAGATTCGAACTCGCGACCCTCACCTTGGCAAGGTGATGCTCTACCAACTGAGCTACGTCCGCCGGTCGTGCTCCGAAGGCGCCGGTGAGGCGCTTCCGGTAGTCATGAACCTTAGCGGATTCCGGGGCCAGCTCAAATTCGGTTTCCCGCACGCACCCGGCCCCCGCGCGCTCCGTCCC
>NZ_JACBXC010001457.1 GCF_013870535.1 Streptomyces phytophilus
GAAGCGCTGGAGGAGGTGTGGCGGACCCGGGACCGGAGCACGGAGCGGCACCGGGCCGCGTACACGGGCATGGCCCGGCAGGTGCCGCTGCCGTGGCTCGACGAGGTGTACGACGCGCTGTACGACCGGCACATGACGCCGGCGGCGTGGGAGCCGTACCCCGACGCGGCGGCCGTGCTGCGCGGGCTGCGGGAGCGCGACGTGGGGGTGGGCGTGGTCAGCAACATCGGCTGGGACCTGCGGCCGGTGTTCCGCACGCACGGCCTCGACGCGTACGTGGACGCGTACACGCTGTCGTACGAGCACGGGGTGCAGAAGCCCGACCCGCTGCTGTTCCGGGCCGCCTGCGAGGCGCTCGGGCAGGCGCCGCAGGACGTGCTGATGGTCGGCGACGACCGCCGCGCCGACGGCGGCGCCACCGCGCTGGGCTGCGGCTACTTCCCGGTGGACCACCTGCCGGCCGCCGAACGGCCCGACGGGCTGCGACCGGTGCTGGAACTCGTCGGCTGAGCCGGGGCGTACGGCCGCCGCCCGCGCGGGACTTCAGCTCCCGGCGGCCGGCATCTCGGCGGCGGGGTGGATGGCCAGCTTGAACTGCGCGTGGGTGATGCGCGCGCTCCTGCCGCCGTTGTGGCGGACGAGGAACGCCAGCGGGGTGCGCGGCCGGACGAAGAGCTCGTGGTGCTTGTGCCGGTACTCGCCGCCGGGGGTGCCGGCGTGGTCCTCGGTCGCGGTGGAGTCGTAGCCGCCGGCGAGGCCGAGGGGGTCGCGGACGAACCGGTCCCGCACCTCGGTGTGGTCGCCCTTCTCCCAGAACACCATCGCCGTCAGCGACCCCCAGCCCTCCCGGCTCGGCCAGATCAGGCCGGAGCGGCGGTCGGGGAAGGAGGAGCGCTTGCCGTCGGGCTGGGCGGCCTGGTGCATGCCGTGGGCGTCGAAGGACTCCCTGCCGCCGTAGGGGAAGCGGACGATGTGGTACTCGCCGTCGGCGGGTATGACCTGCGGTTCGTCGACGATGAGCGAGCAGATGTAGACAGCCATGCGACTCCCGTTCGGGGGTGGGGAAGTGCACGGAACAGTGGACTTCGCCGACCGCTGCTGTCAAGGAGTGGCGCCGGGCTCCGCGAGGGTGACGGGGATGCGGGAGCGGACGTACTCGCGCGCCAGCGTGGCGCGGCGCAGCCGCCATTGGGGCGTGGTACGGGCCGGGTGCTCGGCGTAGCGGCGGTCGCGGATGTCGGCGACCAGGCGGGCGGGGGCGCCGGTCGCGGCGAGCACGTCGAGGGCCTCGCCCTTGGTGATCAGGCGGCCTTCGCGCAGGGTGACGCCGGCGCGGGCGACGGTGACCGGGCCGAGGTCGACCCAGACGTCGCGCAGCCACCGCCGCCTTCGGGCGGTC
>NZ_JACBXC010001458.1 GCF_013870535.1 Streptomyces phytophilus
CGGGGCGGAGTTCGACGACGCGACGCTGGACGAGGCGGTGCGGATGCTCGGCAAGGCGCCGTCGTTCACGCCCTCGGTGGCGCAGTGGGCCGAGGCGGCGAATATGTCGTGCTCGGCGCGGGTGCGCCGGAACCAGGCGTACGAGCGGGCGTCCGGCGTCTGCTCGTACCCCCGCGCCAGGCCCGCGAACAGCTCGTCCGCGGTGTACAGCGCGCCCCGGTACGGGTCGAACGGCAGGTCCGGCACGACGGGGAAGACCAGCGCGCCGTCGCGCTGCACGCGGTGCGCGGCCTCCTCGGCCATCGGGCAGCCGAGGAACACCGCGCCGTGCACGTCGGCGGTGAGCAGCAGGCGCGTACGGTCCGTCAGATCGACGGACTGCACGCGGAACCCGCTGATGGAGCCGGAGGCGACGGCGGCGTCGAACTCGGCGAGGGACTCGATCTCGAAGGGCGAGTGCGGCATGCACCCACCCTAGGACCTGCCGCGCACCCGTTCGGCGACTCCGGTGGTCAACTCCCGGTCCAGGGCCGGGAGGTCCCACTCGCCCGAGCGGGTGGCGGCATTGCTGATCCAGAACACCAGCGTGCCGTCGTCCAGGAAGCGGGCGACGCGGCCCGAGGTCCACCCATTGCCGCCGTCGTGGGTGGCGACGGGCGCGCCGTCGAGGTCGAGCAGGCTCCAGCCGTAGCCGTAGAAGGACTCGGCGCCGCCGCCTTCCGGGACGTACCTCGTGAACAGCAGCTCCTTCGCCTTGCCGGCGAGGACGCGGTCGCCGAGCAGGGCGCGGTGCCAGCGGAGCATGTCGCGGGCGGTGGAGAGCATGCCGCCGTTGCCGCGCAGGTTCCAGTACGGGCCGTCGTCTGCCCAGGGGTGGTCCAGCGGGGTGCCCTGCGGGCGGCCCCTGCGGTCGTACTCGACGGCGATGCGGCGCGCGTCCCAGGCGGGCAGGACGTAGCCGGTGCCGGTCATGCCGGCGGGGGCGAAGAGGCGGTCGGCGAGGTACGACTCGTAGTCGGTGCCGGACGCCTCCTCCACGACGGCGGCGAGCAGGCTGTAGCCGGTGTTGGAGTACGCGTAGCGCTCGCCGGGCGGCGACTGGAGGGGGGCGGCGAAGGCGGCGGAGACCAACTCGGCGCGGGAGACGGGGTCGTAGTCGTCGCCGAGGGAGTCGGGCAGTCCGGCGGTGTGGGTGAGCAGGTGGTGCAGAGTGATGCCGCGCTTGTCGGCGGGCACGCCGCCGAGGTGGCGGGAGACGGGGTCGCTCACGCGCAGCCTGCCCTCGGTCTGCAGCTTCACGACGGCGGCGGCGGTGAACTGCTTGGTCATCGAGGCGATGTCGTACACCGTGTCGCAGCGGGCGCGCGTGCCGGTCCCGGGGTCGGCGGGGCCGCGGCCG
>NZ_JACBXC010001459.1 GCF_013870535.1 Streptomyces phytophilus
GCAGTCGGCCGCCGGCGTACGCAGGTCGCGTACCGGCGCGCGTACGGTCCCGCGCACCCGCAAGGCGCGGCTGCGGGTGGCGAAGGCCGACCCGTGGTCGGTGATGAAGGTCAGCTTCCTGCTCTCCATCGCGCTGGGCATCTGCACGATCGTGGCGGTGACGGTGCTGTGGATGGTGCTGGACGCGATGGGCGTCTTCAGCACGGTCGGCGGCACGATCAGCGAGGCCACCGGCTCGGACGACTCGGCCGGCTTCGACCTGGAGTCGTTCCTGTCGCTGCCCCGGGTGGTCGGGTTCACGGCCGTGGTGGCGCTGATCGACGTGGTCCTCGCCACGGCGCTGGCGACGCTGGGCGCGTTCATCTACAACCTCTCCGCCGGCTTCGTCGGCGGCATCGAGGTCACGCTGGCGGAGGACGAGTAGCGCCGGCCGGGTACACCCGCTATCGATTTGGGCCGCGGCTCGGCGGTGGGGTAATCTCTGTGCAGCGCGCGGCTATAGCTCAGTCGGTTAGAGCGCATCCCTGATAAGGATGAGGCCCCAGGTTCAAGTCCTGGTAGCCGCACCGGAATTGGCGAAGGGCGCCTCCTCGGCGAGGAGGCGCCCTTCGCCTTTGTCATGCGGGCGCGGGTGTCATGCGGGTGCGGGTCCGGTGGCGGAGCGGGTGTGCTTGCTCGGTCGGGGGAGGAAGGGGACCAGGAGCATCGAGGCGGCGGTGATGACGCCGGCGGCGAGGAAGGCGCGGGCGTAGCCGTCCTCGGGGCCGCCGGACCCGTCGGAGGCGATCGCGCCGAGGATCGCCAGGCCCAGCACCGCGCCGATCTGGCGGGAGGTGTTGACCAGGCCCGAGACGCCGCCGGCGTCCCGCTCTCCGACGCCTGAGGTGGAGACGTCGGTGAGCAGCGCCATCAGTACGGCCATGCCCGCGGCCATCGGGAGTGCCGGGCCGAGGATCGCGGAGGCGAACGTGCCGTCCGCGTCCAGCACCGCCGCCTGCCACAGGAATCCGCCGGCCGTGAGCAGCCCGCCCACGACCGTCATCGTGCGGCTGCCGAAGCGGGCCGTGAGCCGGGGCGCGAGCTGGGAGGCGAGGATCAGCGCGGCGGTGTGGGGGAGGAAGGCCAGGCCGGTGCGGATGGCGCTGTAGCCGAGGACCGTCTGCATGTAGAGGGTGAGGAAGTACCACATCGCGAAGCCGCCGACCATGCTGACGAGCGTGACGACGTTGCCGACGGCCACCGCGCGGATGCGGAAGAGCCGCAGCGGCATCAGCGGCTGCGCGGACCGCGCCTCCACGGCCACGAAGCCCGCCAGCGCCACGAGCCCGGCCAGCACCGGCAGCAGCGCGGAGCCGGCGGTCCAGCCGGCGGACTCGGTCTCGGTGATGCCGTACGCAA
>NZ_JACBXC010000146.1 GCF_013870535.1 Streptomyces phytophilus
CTCGATGACGGCCAGGTCGGGGTCGCGGTCGGTCTCGGTGCCGACGATCTCGTCGAAGGGGTCGTCCTCCGGGGTGTCCGGGGTGCGGGGGGTCTCGTCCGGGTCGGGACCTGCGGGTTCTTCGCGGGCGCTCACGGTGCCAGTCTAGGGTCCGGCTACGACAGCCACCCGCCCGGCGGGACTGCCGGGCGATGTACGAGACGCAGTTCCGGATCGCAGGTTCGACACAGGAGGCGACCGCGTGCCACCGAACGACCCTTTGAGCGGCGCGGGACGCCGCCCGCGTGCCCTGTTCGCGATGAGCGCCGACACACTGCCGCGGCTCTTCGACGCGGCGACGCGGGACCGGCTCACCGGGATCGCGGACCTCGAACCCGGCCTGGTCGCGGCCGACTTCGCCGAGCCGCGGGCGGCCGCCGCGCTGGCCCGCGCCGAGGTCCTCGTCACGTGCTGGGGCTGCCCGCCGCTGGACGAGGCGGCGCTCGCCGGGGCACCGCTGCTGCGGGCCGTCGTGCACGCCGCGGGGTCCGTCAAGCACCACGTCACCGAGGCGGTGTGGCGGCGCGGGATCGCCGTCTCCTCGGCGGCGTGGGCGAACGCGCTGCCGGTGGCGGAGTACACCGTCGCGGCGGTGCTGTTCGCGAACAAGCGGGTGCTCGAAGTACGGGAGGAGTACCGGCGGCGGCGCGGCCCGTACGACTGGTACGCGGACCATCCGGGCGCCGGGAACTACCGGCGCACCGTCGGTGTCGTCGGCGCCTCGATGATCGGGCGGCGGGTGCTGGAGCTGCTGCGCCCGTACGACCTGTCGACGCTGGTGTACGACCCGTACGCGGACGAGGACGAGCTGCGCGCCCTCGGCGCCGCCCCCGCCGGGCTGGACGAGCTGTGCGCCACCGCCGACGTGGTCAGCGTGCACGCGCCGGCGCTGCCGGGCACCCGGCAGCTGATCAGCCGCGCCCGGCTCGCGTCGATGCGGGACGGGGCGACGCTCGTCAACACCGCGCGCGGGTCGCTGGTGGACCAGGAGGCGCTGACGGAGGAGCTGGTCGCGGGGCGGCTGCACGCCGTCGTGGACGTGACCGAGCCGGAGTTCCTGCCGGTCGGCTCGCCGCTGTACGAGCTGCCGAACGTGCTGCTGACGCCGCACGTCGCGGGGTCGCTGGCGGGCGAGCTGCCGCGGCTGGGCCGGGCGGCAGCCGACGAACTGGCCCGCTACGCCGCCGGGTTGCCCTTCGCGCACCCGGTGCGGCCGGAGTCGCTGGGCCACAGCGCGTAGGCGGCGGTACGGGCCCGGGGCGCCCCCGGGCCCGTACCCGCTACGCGTTACGCCTGCGGCAGGCGCTCCAGCTGGGCGCCGATGCGGACGATGTCCTCCTCGGCCTTCGCCAGCCGGGTGCGGATCTTCGCCACGACCGGCTCCGGTGCCTTGGCGAGGAAGCCCTCGTTGCCGAGCTTGGCCTCCGCCTGCGTCTTCTCCTTCTCGGCGGCGGCCAGGTCCTTCGCCAGCCGCTTGCGCTCGGCCGCCACGTCGATGGTCCCGGACAGGTCCAGCGCGACGGTCGCGCCGGCCACCGGCAGCGACGCCGTGGCGGCGAAGGATTCACCCTCCGGCTGCAGCCGCAGAAGTTGCCGCAGGGCGGCCTCGTGCTCCTGGAGGCCGGCACCGGACAGCTCCACCCGGGCGGGCACCCGCTGGCCCGGCTGGAGGCCCTGGTCGGCGCGGAAGCGGCGGACCTCGGTGACGACCTCCTGCAGCTTCACGATCTCCGCCTCGGCCGCCGCGTCCCGGAAGCCGGAGGCGGCGGGCCAGTCGGCGATCACGAGGGACTCGCGGCCCGTCAGCGTCGTCCACAGCGTCTCGGTGACGAACGGGATCACCGGGTGCAGCAGCCGCAGCGTGACGTCGAGGACCTCGCCGAGGACGCGGCGCGAGGCGTCCGCCGCGGGGCCGCCGGCCGCGAACGTCGTCTTGGACAGCTCCACATACCAGTCGAAGACCTCGTCCCAGGCGAAGTGGAACAGCACGTCGGAGAGCTTCGCGAACTGGTAGTCGTCGTAGAGCGCGTCGACGTCGGCGACGACCGCGTTCAGCCGGGAGAGGATCCAGCGGTCCGTCGTGGACAGCTCCGCCTCCGCGGGCAGCGGGCCCTCGACCGTGGCGCCGTTCATCAGCGCGAAGCGGGTGGCGTTCCACACCTTGTTCGCGAAGTTGCGCGAGCCCTGCACCCAGTCCTCGCCGATCGGCACGTCGGTGCCGGGGTTGGCGCCGCGGGCGAGGGTGAACCGGACGGCGTCGGAGCCGTACTTGTCCATCCACTCCAGCGGATCCACCGCGTTCCCGAAGGACTTCGACATCTTCTTGCCGAACTGGTCGCGGACCATGCCGTGCAGCGCGATCGTGCGGAACGGGATCTCGCCGTCCATCGCGTACAGCCCGAACATCATCATCCGGGCGACCCAGAAGAAGAGGATGTCGTAGCCCGTGACCATGACCGCGTTCGGATAGAACTTCGCCAGGCTCTCGGTCTCCTCCGGCCAGCCCAGCGTGGAGAAGGGCCACAGGCCGGACGAGAACCACGTGTCCAGCACGTCCGTGTCCTGCGTCCAGCCCTCGCCGCCCGGCGGCTCCTCGTCGGGCCCGACGCACACCAGCTCGCCGTCCGGGCCGTGCCAGACGGGGATGCGGTGGCCCCACCAGAGCTGGCGGGAGATGCACCAGTCGTTGAGGTGGTCGACCCAGCCGAAGTAGCGGGACTCCATCTCCCTGGGGTGGATGGCGACCCGGCCGTCGCGCACCGCGTCGCCCGCGGCCTGGGCCAGCGGGCCCACCTTGACCCACCACTGCATGGACAGCCGCGGCTCGATGGTCGTCTTGCAGCGGGAGCAGTGGCCCACCGAGTGCACGTACGGCCGCTTCTCGGCCACGATCCGGCCGTCGGCGCGCAGCGCGGCGACGATCGCCGAGCGGGCCTCCATCCGGTCCAGGCCCTGGAACGGGCCGTGGGCGGTGATGACCGCGTGCTCGTCCATGACCGTGAGCATCGGCAGGTCGTGCCGGCGGCCGATCTCGAAGTCGTTGGGGTCGTGCGCCGGGGTCACCTTCACGGCGCCCGTGCCGAACTCCGGGTCCACGTGCTCGTCGGCGAGGACGGGGATGCGGCGGCCGGTGAGCGGCAGCACGATCTGCTTGCCGACGAGGTGGCGGTAGCGCTCGTCGTCCGGGTGGACCGCGACGGCGGTGTCGCCGAGCATCGTCTCCGCGCGCGTGGTGGCCACGACGATGGACTCCTCGCCCTCGCCGTAGCGGATGGAGACCAGCTCGCCGTCGTCGTCCTGGTACTCCACCTCGATGTCGGAGATCGCGGTGAGGCAGCGGGGGCACCAGTTGATGATGCGCTCGGCGCGGTAGATCAGGCCGTCGTCGAAGAGCCGCTTGAAGATCGTCTGGACGGCGCGCGACAGGCCCTCGTCCATGGTGAAGCGGTCGCGGCTCCAGTCCACACCGTCGCCGAGGCGGCGCATCTGGCCGGCGATCTGGCCGCCGGACTCCGCCTTCCACTTCCACACCCGCTCGACGAACGCCTCGCGGCCCAGATCGTGCCGCGACAGGCCCTCCTTGGCCAGCTCGCGCTCCACGACGTTCTGCGTGGCGATGCCGGCGTGGTCCATGCCCGGCTGCCACAGCGTCTCGTACCCCTGCATGCGCTTGCGGCGGGTGAGGGCGTCGATCAGCGTGTGCTCGAAGGCGTGGCCGAGATGGAGGCTTCCCGTGACGTTCGGCGGGGGGATGACGACCGCGTACGGCGGCTTGTCGCTCTTGGCGTCCGCCGCGAAGTAACCGCGCTCTACCCAGCCCTCGTACAGCGAGGTCTCGACCTCGCCGGGCGTGTACTGCGTAGGAAGCTCTGCTGCGCTGCTCTGCGGGTTCTTTGCTTCGGTCACGACGCTCAGTCTAGAGGCGCGTCACACCCCGCTGCGAACCACTTGTGGACGGGCTGCGTCCTTGTGGACAACCGCGCCGCGGCCGATCGAGACCCGAGGCAGCGCGACGCGGCGCGATCCGACAGTATGGGCGGAGCAGCATTAACTCACGGAGGGGACCGTAATGAGTCACAACCAGCCGCCGCCACCCGGACCGTACGGGGGTGGAGGGCAGCAGCCAGGCCCGTACGGGCAGCCCGGTCCCTACGGCCAGCCCCCGCAGCCCCCGGCGCAGCCCGCGCAGTCGCCCTACGCCCAGCCCGGGCAGGGCGGCCAGCCGGGTCAGCCCGGCTACGGCTACCCGCAGCAGGGCGGCGACCAGGGCTACGGTCAGCAGCAGCAGCCCGGCGCGTACGGGCAGCCCGGTGGTTACGGCCAGCAGCAGTACGGACAGCAGCAGCAGGCGGGGCCGTACGGGCAGCAGCAGCAGCCCGGGTACGGCCAGGCGCCGCCGCCCCCGCCGGGAGGCGGCGGCAAGAACAAGACCCTGTTCATCGTCGTGGGCGCCGTGGTCGCGGTCGCGATCATAGCCGTGGCCGCGTTCTTCGTGGTCGGTGGCGACGACGACGGCAAGAAGGACGAGTCGAAGAACTCGGAGACCGACGGCGGCAAGACGGGCGACGACGGCGACGACGGCGGCAGCGGGGACGACCCGCCCGCCGACGACGGCAAGAAGTACAAGCTGACCGCTCCCCAGACCGTCGCCTCGGAGTACCAGAAGAACGACGACGGCATGGGCGGCTCCGGCCTCAACTCCAGCGACATCGACGAGCTGGAGGGCATCGGCGTCTCCAACGCGAAGGACGTCGGCGCCGGCTACACCGCGGGCACCGAGGCCACGGCCAAGATCCTGCAGTTCCAGGGCGTCTACGGTGACATCTCCAACCCGGACATGGTCCTGGACGCGTTCTTCGCCTACATGGCGAAGGAGGCCGCCGCCGATCCGTCCGCGGGCGGCGGCGAGTCGGCCGAGTTGGTCGGCAGCCCGGAGGAGGTCTCGCCCGACGGGCTGGAGGAGGGCGCTTCGATGAAGTGCCAGTACGTGAAGTTCTCCAGCGACGACTCCGGCGCGCCGGTCGACAGCTTCAACTTCCCGACCTGCGCCTGGGCCGACAGCAGCACCATCGGCTACGTCGCGCTGACCGACCCGACGCTGATCATCACCGGCGGCGAGACGAGCATCGACGAGGCCGCGACGACCACCGCGGACGTCCGCAACGACGTCCGGGTGCCGATCGGCTGACCCGTACGGCACACACGCGAAGGGGCCGCCCGGTGGGCGGCCCCTTTTCGTGTGGCTTCTCCGGCTTCTCGTACGGCCGCGGCGCTCCCCGTGCGGAACGCGGACGGTGTGCGGCTCAGGCGCTCTCCTGGTGCCGCTGCTCCGGCTCGGCGGTGCGGGAGCGGGGCACCAGCGTCGGGTTGACGTTGGAGTGGACCGCCTCCTCGGTGATGACCACGCGGGCGACGTCCTTGCGGGACGGCACCTCGTACATCACCGACTGCAGCACCTCCTCCATGATGGCACGCAGCCCGCGGGCGCCCGTGCCGCGCAGGATCGCCTGGTCGGCGATGGCCTCCAGCGCCGGCCGGTCGAAGTCCAGCTCGACGCCGTCGAGTTCGAAGAGGCGCTGGTACTGCTTGACGAGCGCGTTCCGCGGCTCGACGAGGATCTTCAGCAGGGCGGCCCGGTCGAGGTTGTGCACGCTGGTGATGACCGGCAGCCGCCCGATGAACTCGGGGATCATGCCGTACTTCACCAGGTCCTCGGGCATGACCTCCTGGAACGGGTCCTCGTCCTCCAGCTCGCGCTTGGAGCGGATGGTGGCGCCGAAGCCGATGCCCTTGGCGCCCGCCCGGGACTCGATGAGCTTCTCCAGGCCCGCGAAGGCACCGCCGACGATGAACAGCACGTTCGTCGTGTCGATCTGGATGAACTCCTGGTGCGGGTGCTTCCTGCCGCCCTGCGGCGGCACGGAGGCCGTGGTGCCCTCCAGGATCTTCAGCAGCGCCTGCTGCACGCCTTCACCGGAGACGTCACGGGTGATCGACGGGTTCTCACTCTTCCGTGCGACCTTGTCGATCTCGTCGATGTAGATGATGCCGGTCTCGGCCTTCTTGACGTCGTAGTCGGCGGCCTGGATCAGCTTCAGCAGGATGTTCTCGACGTCCTCGCCCACGTACCCCGCCTCGGTGAGGGCGGTGGCGTCGGCGATGGCGAAGGGGACGTTGAGCATCCGGGCCAGGGTCTGCGCCAGCAGCGTCTTGCCGGAACCGGTGGGGCCGAGCAGCAGGATGTTGGACTTCGACAGCTCAATGCCGTCCTCGCGGTTCTGCGCCGCGGCGCCGCTCTCGCCGGCCTGCACCCGCTTGTAGTGGTTGTAGACCGCGACGGACAGCGCCTTCTTGGCGGCCTCCTGGCCTACGACATAGCCCTCAAGGAACTCGTAGATCTCGCGGGGCTTGGGCAGTTCCTCCCAGCGCACCTCGGAGCTTTCCGCCAGCTCCTCTTCGATGATCTCGTTACAGAGGTCGATGCACTCGTCGCAGATGTAGACACCGGGTCCTGCGATGAGCTTCTTGACCTGCTTCTGGCTCTTGCCGCAGAACGAGCATTTGAGCAGATCGCCGCCGTCACCGATGCGTGCCACGAGGTGCTTCCCCTTCGCCTGGGATCCGCTCTTGGGGGGCGGAACCTGGTTGCGTATCGACGGTACCTTGCCCGGAGCCCCGAGCGGTCCCCTTGAGCCCAACTCACTGGTTCGCTTCCCAGGGGACCGCTCCACGGGTGGCCCTGTCCAGAGGACAAGGGCCCGGACGAAAGGTCCGGCGCCGCGGATACGGAGCCGGGAGCCGGCCGCGAGCCGTCAGCCGCCGATGCCGGCGGACAGCTTGCGGGTGGAGACGATCTGGTCGATCAGCCCGTACTCAAGGGACTCCTCGGCGGTGAGGATCTTGTCCCGCTCGATGTCGTCACGGACCTTCTCGATCGGCGTCGTCGAGTGCTTGGCCAGCATCTCTTCGAGCTGGTTACGCATCCGGAAGATCTCCTTCGCGGCGATCTCCAGGTCGGAGACCTGGCCGCGGCCGGTCTCGGTGTACGGCTGGTGGATCAGGATGCGCGCGTTCGGCAGGGCCATGCGCTTGCCCTCGGTGCCGGCGGCCAGCAGCACGGCGGCGGCCGAGGCGGCCTGGCCCATGCAGACGGTCTGGATGTCCGGCTTGACGAACTGCATCGTGTCGTAAATGGCGGTGAGCGCCGTGAAGGAGCCGCCGGGGCTGTTGATGTAGACCGAGATGTCCCGGTCGGGGTCCATCGACTCCAGGCACAGGAGTTGGGCCATCACGTCGTTCGCCGAGGCGTCGTCGATCTGCACGCCGAGAAAGATGACGCGCTCCTCGAAGAGCTTCGCGTACGGGTCGTACTCGCGGATGCCCTGCGAGGTGCGCTCGACGAAGCGCGGGATGACGTAGCGGGACTCGGCGCCCAGCGAACGACGGGCGTCGGCGGCCTCGTCGGCCGAGCGGTCGTAGAGGCCGCGTCCGGGGAAGTTCTGCATCGTGGTGTTCCGTCCTGGTGGCAGTGCGGCTGAGAAGGGCTGCGCGGGGCTGTTGCGGTCGTTGCCGGGCGCCGGGCCTCAGGCGCCGGTGCCGCCGCCGCCGGGGATGCCCGTGGCCGACGGCATGACCTCGTCGATCAGGCCGTACTCCTTGGCCTCCTCGGCGGAGAACCAGCGGTCGCGGTCGGAGTCGTGGGTGACCTGCTCGACGCTCTGCCCGGTGTGCAGCGCGGTCAGCTCCGCCATCTTCTTCTTGGTGCGGATGAGCTGCTCGGCGTGGATCCTGATGTCCGTCGCCGAGCCGGCCAGGCCGGCGGACGGCTGGTGGATCAGGATCTCGGCGTTCGGCAGCGCGAAGCGCTTGCCGGGGGTGCCGGCACTGAGCAGGAACTGGCCCATGGAGGCGGCGAGGCCGAGGGCGATGGTGACGATGTCGTTCTTGATGAACTGCATCGTGTCGTAGATCGCCATGCCGGCGGTCACCGAGCCGCCCGGGCTGTTGACGTAGAGGTTGATGTCCTTGTCCGGGTCCGCGGCGAGGAGGAGGAGCTGCGCCGTGATCTTGTTGGCGATGTCGTCGTCGACCGGCTGGCCGAGGAAGATGATGCGCTCGTTGAGCAGCCGGTTGTAGACCTGGTCGCCGAGGCCGCCGAAGGACGGCTCGCCCGGGCCGGAAAGCATCGGGTTCGTCACGTGTCCACCTGCTCATTCTGCGACGGCCGCCAGAGGCCGTCTGAGTGTACGTTCCAGAGTTGCCTGACTTGCTTATGGACCCTAACGCGCAGGTGGGCGGCGGCCATCCCCGTTCCGGAACTGTTCGCTGTGAGCGCAGGCCCTGCGGGGTGCCCTGCGGGCGCCGCCGGGGTGCGGGGCGGGGGGGCAGGGCGGCTTCGTCGGC
>NZ_JACBXC010001460.1 GCF_013870535.1 Streptomyces phytophilus
TCAGACAGGGCCCAGCCGCAGCGGCTACGGAACCCGCCCCCCGGCTCCGGTGCCCCCGCGCCCGCCCGTGCCCCCGCCCGCGTGCGGGCCGAGCCCGGGCGTTCGCGGCGGCACGGCCGTGGACTGGACGATCGACGTCGTCGTCTGGCCGTGCAGCAGGAAGCGGTCGAGCACCTCCTCGAAGGTGTCGAGATCCGTCGCGTGCACCTTGAGCAGGAAGCAGTCCTCGCCGGTGATCCGGTGGCACTCGCTGACCTGCGGCAGGCTCCGCGCCAGCGCGGCGATCCGCGGCAGCTGACCCGGCCCCGGCCGCACCCGGACGAACGCCGCCACCGGATAGCCCAGCGCCGCCGGATCGACGTCGAGGCGGTATCCGCGGATCACCCCGGACTCCTCCAGCCGCCGCACCCGCTCCCGGGCGGTCGGCACGGAGACGCCGGTGCGCCGGGCCAGTTCGGCCGTCGACAGCCGGGGGTCCGCGTCGAGTTCGGTCAGGATCGAGCGGTCGAGTGCGTCCACCGCTTCACCTTCGCACGGCGGTTGCCCGATTCCTACCCCGAACCGGAAAGTGATCGGCCATGCCGCTTTCCGGTTCGTCATGGTCCGTGCGGGCGTGCGTTGCGACGATTCCTCCGTGGCCGACTCCCCGCCCCGCAGCCCCGCCGACGCCCCCGCCGGCCGGCTCGCCCTCGCCGCCGAGCGCGTACCGCCGCCGGCGTTCCTCGTCTCCTCCGCCGTCTTCCACTACCTCGGACCGGCCTGCGCCGTGCTGCTCTTCGCCCGCCTCGACGTCCTCGGTGTCGCCTGGCTGCGCATCGCCTCGGCGGCGCTGGTCTTCGCCGTCTGGCGGCGGCCGTGGCGCGACTGGCGGGCCACCACCCCGTACCAGCGGCGGCTGCTGGTGGCGATGGGCGCCGTGCTCGCCACCATGAACTGCACGTTCTATCTCGCCCTGGAGCGGCTGCCGCTCGGGACGGTCGGGGCGGTGGAGTTCCTCGGCCCCGTGGTGCTGGCCGCCGCGGGTGCACGCACCCGGCGGAACGCCGCCGCGCTGGCGCTGGTGATCGCCGGTGTCGCGCTGCTGACCGACGCGCATCTGGTCGCGGAACCGCTCGGTCTCGCGCTGGCTTTCGGCAACTGCGCGCTGTTCGTGCTCTACGTCGTCCTCGGCCACCGGCTCGCCGCGGACGGGGGCGCCGCCGGCGTGGGCCGGCTCGGGGCCGCGATGCTGGTGGCGGCGGTCGTCGCGGCGCCCGCGGGGGTCGGGGAGGCGGCGGCGGTGGTGACGTCCCCGGCGCTGCTGGCGGCGGCCTTCGGGGTGGGGGTCTGCTCGTCGGTGATCCCGTACGTGTGCGACCAGCTCGCCATGGCGCGGGTGCCGCGGGCGACGTTCGCGC
>NZ_JACBXC010001461.1 GCF_013870535.1 Streptomyces phytophilus
GCGGATCTCGGCGCGCAGGCCGCCGGGTTCGTCGACGAGCGTGCCGAGGACGTCGAAGACGACGATCTCGGCGTCGCGGATCTCGGGCATGTGTTTCTCCTGTTCACGACGGTCCTGTCGAGATCGGCAACAACGCCGCCGCCCCGCGCATGCCCGGCGGCGGAGAAGAGAAGTCGCCGGACGGGTGCGCGTTCCGTTTACAGCCGCGAAATCCCGCGCTACCGTCATTGGGAGCGCTCCCATTGACCTGTTCACGACGAACGTGAGACCCCCTGCCAGGTCGGTCGCCGGCCCCCGGGACTGCCCTGCGGCCCGTCACGCGCACCGAAGTCGCGGGCTCTCGCGTCAGCGCTCAGGAGAACCCGGAGGAGACCATGACCATGGCTGTCCAACGACTCGTCCGCGCCGGTAGATCGCTGCGCCTGCGGCGTACGCTCGCACTCGCCGGAGTCGCGGGCATCGCGACCGCCGCGCTGGCGGTGCCGACGCCCGCGTCCGCCCACGGCGTCGCGATGGTGCCCGGCTCGCGTACGTTCCTGTGCTACAAGGACCTGATCGCGAACAGCTCCACGCAGATGCCGCAGAACCCGGCGTGCAAGGCGGCGGTGCAGTCCGCAGGCACGACCCCGCTGTACAACTGGTTCGCCGTGCTGGACTCCAACGCCGGCGGGCGCGGCCAGGGCTACGTGGCGGACGGCAAGCTGTGCAGCGCCGGCGACCGGAGCCCGTACAACTTCTCGCCGTACAACGCGGCCCGCACCGACTGGCCGGTCACGCACGTCACGTCCGGCTCGAACGTCAACCTCGAATACAGCAACTGGGCGCACCACCCCGGCAAGTTCGAGGTCTACATCACCAACAGCGGCTGGAGCCCGTCCAAGACGCTGGCCTGGGGCGACCTGACGCACCTCCAGACGGTCACCAACCCGCCGCAGGCGGGCGGCGCGGGCTCGGACGGCGGGCACTACTACTGGAACCTGCAACTGCCGCAGCGCAGCGGGCAGCACATGCTGTTCATCCAGTGGATCCGCTCGGACAGCCAGGAGAACTTCTTCTCCTGCTCCGACGTCGTCTTCGACGGCGGCAACGGCGAGGTCACCGGTCTGACGCCGGGCGCGATGTCGGCGGACGAGGTCCGGGCGCTCGGCGCGGGCCAGGACAACACCAAGGCCGACCCGGTCAAGGGCGCGCACGGCGACCACGGCGCGCAGACGCAGGCGGTGGAGACGCTGGACGCGGGCGACTCGAACCTGGCCGCCGCGTCGGACGACTCCTCGGCGGTGCTGCCGGCGGCGCTGGCGGGCATGGGCGCGGTGATCTTCGCGGGCGGGGCGCTGGTGTACAACCAGCGGCGAAACGGCCCGGGGAGGCAGCAGGTCTGACGCAG
>NZ_JACBXC010001462.1 GCF_013870535.1 Streptomyces phytophilus
GGGCGCGGGCCGCGGACGATCAGCGGGAGGGTGTCGGTGGCCGCGTCGCCGTAGTCCATCGCGGCGAGCCCCGTGACGTTGAACAGCTCGATGTCCAGGACCCCGGGCACCAGTCCGGCCACCGCGTCGGGGACGACGTACACGTCGGCGCCCTCGTGCAGGGTCGTGAACGACGGCTTGGCGCCGGAGCCTTCGGGTGGCGCCACGGAGACGGTGGGACGGCCGTCGGCGACGGGGCCGAGGGTGACGGTGTCGCCCGTCACGAGGGTGACCTCGGTGCCGGGCCGGACCCCGGCCGCGGTGCCCTCGTTCGGGCCGGACGGGGCGGCCGGGGCGGCCTGCGGGGCGCCCGGGGCGGTTGAGGTTGCGGTGGCGAGTGCCGCCGGGTGTGACACTGACGATTCCGGCAGCGCTGTGGCTAGAGAGGGCACGGAGGCCAGCAACGAGGCGAGGCAGCCGAGCACGGCGGCGCGGACGGGCAGGTAACGCCGGGGCGAACGATGCATGACTCGGGTTGTAACCCGCCCGTCCGGCGCCTAGGAAGCGGTTTCCGTTGGCGACTTGTCGCCATGTCGGCCATTGGCCAGACAGGGCGCAGGTGCGGCGGAGGCCCGTGCGGAAGGAGCGTGAGGGACGGTGCTGGAGCCGGCAGGCGTCGAGCCGACGGAGGAACGGGTGTACCGGCTGCTGGTCGGGCTGCACGGCGCGGACGCGGAGTCCGTGGCCGGGGAGCTGGGCCTCGACCGGCGGCGGGCGGAGTCGCTGCTGACCTCGCTGCGGGAGAAGGGACTTGTCAGCGGCCCGGAGAAACGCGCGGACGGCTCCGGGTACTTCGCGCCCGTGGCGCCGGACGTGGCGTTCGGGCCGCGGCTGCTGCGCGGGCAGGAGGCGCTGGAGCGGGCCAGGCGCGGGGTGACGGAGCTGGCCGAGGAGTTCCGGGCGGGCGGCCGGCGCCGCGACGCACGGCAGCTCGTCGAGGTCGTCACCGGCGTGGCGGCGATCCGGCAGCAGATACGCGACCTCGCCTACGGCGCGCGGAAGGAGGTGCTGGCGCTGTGCAAGGCGGGCCACGTGGCGATGCCCTCGGAGGAGAACGACGAGGAGTTCGAGATGCTCGCCAAGGGGGTGCACTACCGCGTGATCTACGAGCGCGCGCTGCTGGAGGAGCCCGGGATGCTGGGCAACGTCGCCCTCGGCGTCCGCGCGGGCGAGGCGGCGCGGGCGGCGAGCGCGCTCCCCGTACGGCTGATGATCGCGGACGGGGCGCTGGCGCTGTGCCCGCTGGTGCCGAACGCGGACAGCAGGTTCGGCGAGCCGACGGTCGCGGTGGTACGCAGCAGCGCCCTGCTGGACGCGCTGATCGCCCTCTTCGAGAGCCAGT
>NZ_JACBXC010001463.1 GCF_013870535.1 Streptomyces phytophilus
GGCGCCGACCCCGACGACATCTTCCGCGACCGCGTCGAGGAGCCCGCCGCGCTCCGCGCCCGCATCGTCCTGCTGCACGACGAGTCCGCCGACTCCGCCCGCACCCCCGGGGAGGCCGCCCCCGCGGCCCGCGAGCTGGCCTCCGCCCAGGGCACCCCCGTCAGCGAGCTGGAACCGTCCGACGGCGCGCCCCTGGAGGCCGCCGGCGAGCTGATCGCCACCGCCGACTTCACCGCCGTTTACCTCGCCCTGGCTGCGGGTTCCTCCTGACCCGTACGAAGATGGCCGTATGGACCGCCTGAACAACACCGTCCGCCCGTACGCCTGGGGCTCCACCACCGCGATCCCCGAGCTGCTCGGCACCGACCCGACCGACGAGCCGCAGGCAGAGCTGTGGATGGGCGCCCACCCCGGCGCGCCCTCCCGCCTCGACCGCGGCGCCGGCCCCGTCCCCCTGGACCAGGTGATCGACGGCGACCCCGAGGGGGAGCTGGGCCCGGCGACCGTGGCGCGCTTCGGGCCCGGCCTGCCGTATCTCCTCAAGGTGCTGGCCGCCGCCGCCCCGCTGTCCCTCCAGGTCCACCCCGACCTCGCCCAGGCCCGCGCCGGCTACCGCGACGAGGAGGAGCGGGGCGTCCCCGCCGACGCCCCCGACCGCAACTACA
This sequence comes from Streptomyces phytophilus, assembly GCF_013870535.1. GTDB lineage: Bacteria > Actinomycetota > Actinomycetes > Streptomycetales > Streptomycetaceae > Streptomyces > Streptomyces phytophilus. The sequence goes on from NZ_JACBXC010001463.1 coordinate 666, forward strand.
AGGACGCCAACCACAAGCCCGAGCTGATCTGCGCCCTCACCCTCTTCGAGGGCCTGTGCGGCTTCCGCCCCGCCGCCGGCGCCGCCGACCTCCTCGACGGCCTCGGCGTCGACGGCCTCAAGCCGTACGCCGACGCGCTGCGCGCGCAGCCCGAGGAGGACGCGCTGCGCGAGGTGTTCGCCGGCGTGCTGCGCGCCGACCGCGACGAGCTGGCAGCCACCGTCGAGGCCGCGGGCCGGGCGGCCGAGAAGCTGGGCACCACCGGCACCCCGTACGCCGCCGACTACGCCGCCTACGGCGCCCTCGCCCGCTCCTGGCCCGGCGACCCCGGCGTCATCGCCGCCTTTCTGCTCAACGTCGTCAGACTGCAGCCCGGCGAGGCGCTCTTCCTCGGCGCCGGCGTCCCGCACGCCTACCTCGACGGCGTCGGCGTCGAGATCATGGCCAACTCCGACAACGTGCTGCGCTGCGGCCTCACCCCCAAGCACGTGGACGTGCCGGAGCTGCTGAAGATCGTCTCGTTCGCCCCGGGCGCCCCCGAGGTGCTACGGGCCGGCCCCGACGGCCGCTACGCCGTACCCGTCGACGACTTCCGCCTCCACCGCCACGACCTCGACGACGGCCCGGTGACCGTCGCCGCCCCGGCGGACGGCGGCGCCCCGCAGATCCTGCTGTGCACCGACGGCAGCGCCGAGCTGACCAACGCCGCCGGC
>NZ_JACBXC010001464.1 GCF_013870535.1 Streptomyces phytophilus
CCCGGGTGCGTACCTGCGGCGTGCCGTCGAGCGCGCCGCCCTCGGCCGGCCAGGAGACGCCGACGAGGCTGAAGCGGCCGTCGTCCGGCTCCGCTTCGGGGCCGGCGAAGGCGTCCGGGAGGGTGAGACCGGCGGCGACGAGCAGGACGGCGAGTACCGGGAAGGCCCAGCGGCGTCCCCGTCGGGGGCGTGCGCTCATGCTCCAACTCCTCGGCGCGGACGGCGGTTTGCGACTGCGACGCGGATGAGCATGACAACACCGTCGGGCCCGGGGCAAGGGCTGCCGCGGACTTCGCGCATGTCGTAGTGCAAAGACGGCCGGTCGGAACCTCACCCGTCACAGGCGTACGTGCGCAAGGTCACTCCGCGGGCCGGTCCGCGGGGAAGGACGCCCGCAGCTCCGCCTTCATCGACCGCTGGAAGGCCGTGACCAGCGCCTGCACCACCATCGGCTGCATGTGCGCCGACAGCGACTTCATCGTCTCGACCTGCTCCGGGTCGGGGTCCGCCTCGCCGAACGGCTCCCACACCTCGTCGCGGAAGAGCCGGGTCAGCTCGCGGGCCACCGCGCGGGAGTGCTCCTGCACCACGTCCCGGGCGGCGAGCACCGTCTCCAGCCGGATCGGCACGTCGAGCAGCCGTACGCCGAGGTGGAGGACGGCCGGGTCGACGCGGAAGGCGTCGCCGCCGCCGTCCGCGCCAGGGCGTGCGCCGTACGCACCGGCGCCCGGCGGCGTACGCTCCAGCACCCCCATCGCGGCCAGCCGCGCCACGTCGTCGTCGGTCAGCGACCGCCCCGCGCGCCGCTCCAGCTCCGCCCGGCTCACCTCCGCCTCCGCGTCCGGCACCCAGGTGGCCACCAGCGCGCGGTGCAGCGCGTGGTCCTCGGCGCTCAGCCCGGGCGGCAACTGCTGCACGTACCGCTCGATCGCCGCCAGCGTCAGCCCCTGGTGCTGCAACTCCTCGATGAGCGCGAGCCGCGACAGGTGCTCGGGGCCGTAGCGCCCCACGCGCCGCGGGCCGATGACCGGCGGGGGCAGCAGCCCGCGGGTGGAGTAGAAGCGGACCGTGCGCACGGTGACGCCCGCGCGTGCGGCCAGTTCGTCCACGGTCAGCCCGGCCGCCTCCGTCTCCTGGGTCATGGTCCAACAATATTGCTGTCTCACCGGTCCTGTGAAAGACCGCGGCGCCCCCGGATGCCCGCCGGCCGCCGAGACTTCGTGCGCGAAGGCTTCTGCGGCGCGTCACCCTCCGCTATCTTCTGGCCACCCTCATCGCTCTCCGCCCCCGGGAGACCGCCCATGCGCATGCGCGCCACCCGTCTCACCGTGCTCCGCACGGCCACGCTCGCGGCCTGCGCCGCGGCCGTCGTGTTCG
>NZ_JACBXC010001465.1 GCF_013870535.1 Streptomyces phytophilus
GCCCGTAGCGGGCAAGCTGGCGTTCCTCTTCTCCGGGCAGGGCAGCCAGCACCCGGGCATGGGGCGGGACTTGTACGCCCGGTTCCCCGCCTTCGCCGAAGCGCTGGACGAGGTGGCGGCAGCCCTCGACCCGCACCTGGACCGGCCGCTGCGCGAGGTGATGTTCGACGCGGACGCCGAGGTGCTGGACCGTACGCGGTACGCGCAGCCCGCGCTCTTCGCCTTCGAGGTCGCGCTCTTCCGGCTCCTCGGCCACTGGGGCGTCACCCCCGACCACCTCGCCGGACACTCGGTCGGCGACATCGCCGCCGCGCACTGCGCCGGTGTCCTCGACCTCGCGGACGCCGCCCTGCTGGTCGCCACCCGGGCCCGGCTGATGCAGGAGATGCCCGCCACGGGCGTCATGATCTCCCTCCAGGCGTCCGCCGACGAGGTCACCCCGCACCTCACCGAGGGCGTGACGATCGCGGCCCTCAACAGCCCGACCACCACAGTCATCTCGGGCGATGCCGACGCCGCCCGTGCAGTCGCGGAGCGGTTCCGCTCCCGTGAGCTGCACGTGAGCCACGCGTTCCACTCCCCGCACATGGACGGCATGCTGGACCCCTTCCGCGAGGTCGTCCGCACCCTCACCTTCCACCCGCCGCGCATCCCGCTCGCCGTCGACGCGGACCGGCTCCGCGACCCCGAGCACTGGGTACGCCACGTCCGCGAACCCGTCCCCTTCGCCGACCACCTCGCCCGGCTCGCGGCCGACGGCGCCGCCGCGTTCGTCGAAGTCGGCCCCGACGCCGCCCTGGCCACCCTCGCCGGCCAGAGCTTCGCCGACGGCACCGACCACCTCGCCGTCGCCCTCCAGCGCCGTACCCGCGCGCAGGTGCCCACCCTCCTCACGGCCGTGGCCACTCTCCACACCCATCACGCCGCCACCCCCGCCTGGGCCGCGCTGCTCCCCGGCGCCCGGCCGGCCGACCTCCCCACGTACCCCTTCCAGCACAAGGACTTCTGGCTCCCGCCGTTCGCCCCGGGCACCTCGCTGGCCGGCCGCGACGCGCACCCGTTCGTGGAGACCGCCACCCGCCCCGCGGACGGCGACCGGCTGGTCCTCACCGGCCGGCTCTCCCCGCGTACGCACCCCTGGCTCGCCGGCCACGCCGTCGCCGGCCGCGTCCTCCTCCCGGGCACCGCATACGTCGAGCTGGCGCTGGCGGCGGGCGTACGGCTGGACGAGCCCGGCTTGGGCGTCGAGGAGTTGACGCTGCACGCACCCCTGGTGCTGCCGGACGCGGGGGCCGTGGAGATCCAGGTGCTGGTGGCGGAGGCCGACGCCGCGGGGCGGCGGGAGATACGCATCCACGCGCGGCCCGAACCCGCG
>NZ_JACBXC010001466.1 GCF_013870535.1 Streptomyces phytophilus
CCGGTCGGCGATCTGCGGCCGATCGTTGCGGCCATCGGGGACGCCGAGGTGGCCGGTGTGGGGGAGGCGACCCACAACTCGCGGCAGTTCTTCACCTTCCGGGACCGGCTCTTCCGCCATCTGGCCGAGAAGAAGGGCTACCGGACGTTCGTCCTGGAGACCAACTGGAGCGCCGGGGTACGGATCGACGCGTACATCCGCGGCGGCGAAGGCGACATCCGCCGGATCATGCGCGAGGAATTCCAGAACTCCTACCGGCTGTGGAACACCCGGGAATACCTGGACCTCTTCGCATGGATGCGGGCCTACAACCAGCGGCACGACCGGCAGATCCGTTTCGTCGGCAACGACATCGCCCTCGCCGGACCCGTCCTGTTCGACAAGGTGACCTCCTACGTCCACGACCGGCACCCGGACCTGCTACCGGAGGTGGCGCGGCTGTACGCCGGGCAGCGGCCGGAGGGGTCCGTGGACGAGGCCATGGAGAAGTACATGGGCCTGCCCCTCGCCGAGCGCCGCGACATGCACCGCCGGGCGGGCGCCGCGTACGAACTGCTGCGCGACCGGCGCCCCGCGGGCGGCGGCGCGGCGTACGAACTCGCGCTCCAGCACGCCCGCGTCATCGCGCAGGTCGCCAGGATGTACGCCTTCGACTTCGACGACCCCGTGCTCGTGGCCGGGCACAACGCCCACCTTTCCTACGAGCCCATCGACCCCGAGCAGTTCCCCACGACGGCCGGTGCCGTCCTGCGCGAGCGGCTCGGCGGGCGGTACGTCAGCCTCCGGACGACGTTCGACCGCGGCTCGTTCAACGCGATCGGGGCGGGCGGGGAGTTGGGCACGTTCACCGTCGGGCCGGCCCCCGCCGGGAGCAACGAGTACCTGCTCGACCAGGTCCCGTACCGGGACTTCGCGCTGGATCTGCGCACCGTGGGCGAGCCCGCCCGCGGGTGGCTGACCGAGGAGCCACCCGGCTGACAACCGCCACCGGCCGGCCGATGGCGGTTGTCAGGCGATTGTTTTCCAACATTGCGCCGGGCGTCTTTTAATTCCCCTGACTATTCACCAGCACCCTTTACCGACCGGCAACTAAAAGGTCGAATCAGGGCGTTGACTTAGTAACACCCGTGGTTTTACATGTGCGGCACGAGCTGGACAGGAAGGCCACGCCATGCACCCCCACGAGCAGGCGACCGTCGCCGCCCCCGCAGTGCCCTCCGCCGAGGACACCGGTGTGCTGCGGCAGTGGGCTGCCGAGGGCGGGGCGCTCGAACTGCGGGCGCGGATCGTGCTGCTGGCCGGGCAGGGCATGCGGGACACGGACATCGCCCGGCGGCTCGGCGTCTCCCGGCAGACCGTCGGCACCTGGCGGCA
>NZ_JACBXC010001467.1 GCF_013870535.1 Streptomyces phytophilus
GGGACTTCGCGAGCGCCAGCGGCTTCAGCGGCACGACGACATGCCAGAGCCGCCGGCCCGGTCGGCCGGGGAGTTCCGTCTGCGCAGGTGCCGTGCGTTTCGTCATCGTCGTTACGCCCCATTGTCACCTGCCGGTGCTCCGCGCGGCGGGGCGGGCCGGTCGCATGGGCGTACGGTGTTCTCGACAGACGTGAGCCCCGGGGCCAGACTGTTTCGGCCACGAAACGCGCACCGAGGATAATCCGGGAAGGTGAAAAGGACCGTGTCACGGCGGAGGATCGGCTTCTGGTACCGGCTGGTCGCGGCCATCTGCAAGCCGCCGCTGCGGCTGCTCGTCAAGCGGGACTGGCGTGGCGCGGAGCACATACCGGCCGACGGCGGATTCATCACCGCCGTCAACCACAACTCGTATCTCGACCCGTTCTTCTATGCCCACTTCCAGTACAACACCGGCCGCGTGCCGCGGTTCCTGGCGAAGGACGGACTCTTCAAGAAGGGCGTCGTCGGTACGGTGATGCGCGGCACCGGGCAGATTCCCGTCTACCGCGAGTCCACCGACGCCTCCAAAGCATTCCGGGCCGCGGTCAAAGCCGTCGAGGACGGGGAGTGCGTCGCGTTCTACCCCGAAGGGACGCTCACCCGCGACCCCGAGCTGTGGCCGATGAAGGGCAAGACCGGAGCCGCCCGGGTCGCGCTCGTCACCCGGGCGCCCGTCATCCCCGTCGCCCACTGGGGCGCCAACGAGGTGCTGCCGCCGTACGGCCGGCCCCGGCCCTTCCCGCGCAAGACCTTCCACCTGCTCGCCGGCCCGCCGGTGGACCTGTCGGAGTTCTACGGCAAGGAGCCCACCCCGCAGGTGCTCGCGGAGGCCACCGACGTCATCATGGACGCCGTCACCCGCCTGCTGGAGGAACTGCGCGGCGAGCAGGCGCCCGCCGAGCGCTTCGACCCGAAGACCGTGCGCGCCCAGCAGCGCCGCCGCTCCGCGGACCGTAAGGAGAACTCGTGACGCGCTGCGCCGTCTTCGGCACCGGCTCGTGGGGCACGGCCTTCTCGATGGTGCTGGCCGACGCCGGCTGCCGGGTGACGATGTGGGGCCGCAGAGCCGCGCTCGTCGACACCCTCAACGCCACCCGCGAGAACCCCGACTACCTCCCGGGCGTACGCCTGCCCGACGCGGTCACCGCGACCGCCGACCCGGCCGAGGCCGCCCGGGACGCCGAGTTCACCGTGCTCGCCGTGCCGTCGCAGACCCTCCGCGGCAACCTGGAGCGCTGGGCGCCGCTCCTCGCCCCCGGCACCGTCCTCGTCAGCCTGATGAAGGGCGTCGAGCTGGGCACCGCCAAGCGCATGAGCGAGGTCATCGAGGAGGT
>NZ_JACBXC010001468.1 GCF_013870535.1 Streptomyces phytophilus
GTCGAAGGCGGCGCCGGTGGCGATGAGGCGGCGTACGGCGGCGGGGCCCTCGGTGACGAGGGTGCGTACGGCGTCCTCGTCGCACAGCCCGGCGCCCGCGACGAGGGTGTCGGCGAGGTGCTGCTCGGGGGTGTCGCCCTCGCCGAGGGCGGCGGCGATGCCGCCCTGGGCCCAGCGGGTGGAGCCGTCGTCGAGGTTGGCCTTGGTGACGACGGCGACCCGGCGGCCCGCCTCGGCGCAGCGCAGCGCGGCGGTGAGGCCGGCGACGCCGGAGCCGACCACGACGACGTCGGTGTCCAGCACCCAGCCGGGGGCGGGGGCCCCTAGCCGTATCGCGGTCACCGGGTACCTCCGAAGGTGAGGCGGATGTTGTCGATGAGGCGGGTGGCGCCGGCCTTGGCGGCTACGGCGAGGACGGCTTCGTCCCCTGTCGTGCCGTCGGTGATCGGTGTGAAGTCCGCGGGGTCCACCAGCGCGGCGTAGTCCAGCTCCAGGGGAGGCGACAGCTTGCTCGCCTCGTGCAGCACAGACTGTGCCGCTGTCAGCGCTTCGCCCGGGCCGCCGCGCACCTCGCGCGCCGCGAACAGCGCGCGGGACAGCGCGAGCGCGGTGCGGCGCTCCGGCGCGGAGAGGTACGCGTTGCGGCTGGACAGGGCGAGCCCGTCCGGTTCGCGTACGGTCGGCACGCCGAGGATCCGTACGGGGAAGTTCAGATCGCGCACCATCCGTGTGATCAGCGCGAGTTGCTGGGCGTCCTTCTGCCCGTACAGCGCCGCGTCCGGACGCGTGAGATGCAGCAGCTTGGCGACGACGGTGAGCATGCCGTCGAAGTGCCCCGGGCGGAACGCCCCCTCCAGCCGCTCCCCCATCGGCCCGGCGCTGATGCGCACGTGCGGCTCGCCGCCCGGGTAGACCTCGCCGACGGACGGCGCGAAGACGACGTCCGCGCCCTCCTTGCCGGCGAGCAGGACGTCGGCGTCGAGGGTGCGGGGGTAGCGGTCCAGGTCCTCGCCGGGGCCGAACTGCAGCGGGTTGACGAAGACGGTGACCACGACCTGCCCGTCCGGGCCGACTTCGGCGCGGGCGGCACGGACGAGGGCGGCGTGGCCCTCGTGCAGCGCGCCCATCGTCATCACCACGGCGCGCGCCGGGCGCCGTGGTGCGGTGCCAGGCGCTTCCGGGGGCGCATGCGCCCCCGGCGGCTCCGGCAGCTCCGCGGCTTGGTGTACGAGTAGAGCGGTCATCGTCGCCGTCCCTCAGCGTCCTCCGTCGGCGAGGACCCCGAGCAGGTCCTCGGCCAGCTCCGGCTTGAGCAGCCCGCCCGCGAGCGCGCGGTCCGCCGTCGCCCGGGCCATCGCGACATACGCCGGC
>NZ_JACBXC010001469.1 GCF_013870535.1 Streptomyces phytophilus
CCGCCAGGTACGTCAGCGCGTCGCCGGAGGTCTGACCGTAGATCGCGCCCAGCAGCGCGAGCTTCGCCTCCGCGCGCCCGCCCGCGAACGCGCGGTCCGCCAGCGCCTCGTACAGGTCCCGGGTGCCGTCCGCCGCCGCCATCAGCCCCGGGTCGCGGGAGACGGCGGCCAGCACGCGCGGCTCCATCTGGTCCGCGTCCGCGACCACCAGGCGCCAGCCCTCGTCCGCGACGACCGCGCGGCGCACGACGCGCGGGATCTGCAGCGCGCCGCCGCCGTGCGTGGTCCAGCGACCGGACATGGCACCGCCCGGCAGGTACTCGGGGCGGAACCGGCCGTCGTGCACCCAGGTCTGCAGCCAGGACCAGCCGTGGGCGGTGTGCAGCCGGTAGAGCTTCTTGTACTCCAGCAGCGGGGCGACGGCGGGGTGGTCGACGTCCTGGAGCTCCCACTTGCGGGTGGAGGCGACCCGGACGCCGGCCTTGCGGAACGCGCGGACGACCTCCGCGGGCAGGTCCGGGCGGACCCGCTCGCCGAACGCGCGGGAGACGTCGTCGGCGAGTTCGGCGAGGCGGGGCGGCTCCAGGCCGCCGGGGTACCGGCCGCCGAGCAACTCGGTGAGCAGGGCGTCGTGCACGTCGGCGCGCCACGGGAGTCCCGCGCGGTGCATCTCGGCGGCGACGAGCATGCCGGCGGACTCGGCGGCGAGGAGGAGGCGCAGGCGGTGCGGGGCGGCGGAGGCGGCGATGCGGTCGCGCTGCGCGGCGTGGACGGCGAGGAGTTCGTCGATGCCGTGGGTGGCGGTGGGGGCGGGGTCGAAGAGGGTGGACCCGGGCTCGCTCCCGAACGAGCGGGGCGGCGGATCAGCAGGCACGGGGAGCCCGCGGAGTCGGGCCCAGGCGGCGGCCACCGAGCGGGGCAGGCCCCACATTCCCTCGTGGCCGAGAAGGACGGCCTCGGCGGCTTCGATGTCGTGGCAGCGGGGGACGGTGATGCCCGCGTCGAGGAGGCGGGGGTAGAACGCGGCGGTGGAGGGCCAGATCCAGCGGTCGGCGGTGGGGTGGTGGCGAAGGGCGTCGGCGGGGTGGGGGTAGGTGTGCGGAGGGCCGGCGGGGGTGAGGTCGGGGGTGCCGTCGGGGTCGACGGGACAGACGGTGACTCCGCCGTGAGGTCCGTCGGCCATGGCCCAGTGCATGCCCCCGAGTCTGCCACCGGGCACTGACACCCCCCCGGCGGCCGATGGCCGGGGGTCGGGGGTCGGTCGGTCGACCGTTGGCGGTGGCGGTTGGCCGTTCGCGATGGCGGTCGGCCGTTCGCGGTGGCGGTGGCGGGGTGGTCGGCGGGTGGGATGTTCCCCGACCCCGCCCCTTC
>NZ_JACBXC010000147.1 GCF_013870535.1 Streptomyces phytophilus
GGCCGTACCGGCGCGATCGGGCCGGGGGGTGTTCATCAGCACCGCGACCACCACCGCGACCGCGAGCAGGGTGACCGACGCGACCAGGTACGCGGAGGCGAAGCCGTCGACCAGCCCCGCCTTGACCACGTCCGGCACCGGCCCGCCCGCGGCCCGCCGCTCCTCCAGCGCACCCGCGTCCGGCACCCGCTCGGCGAGGTAGTCGGCGGTGGTGCTGGTGGCCACGGTGTTGAGCAGCGCGGTGCCGATCGAGCCGCCGATCTGCTGCGAGGTGTTGACCGTCGCCGAGGCGACGCCGGCCTCCTCCTCGCGGACGCCGTGGGTGGCGTAGTTGATCGCCGGGGCCATCACCAGGCCCATCCCGATACCCACGACCAGCTCCGCCGGCAGCACCCCGGCCGCGTACGAGGTGTCGACGTCCAGCGTCGCCAGCCACCCGGTGCCCGCCGCGGCGCACAGCAGCCCGGGGACGATCAGCGCCCGCGGCGGCAGCCTGGGCAGCAGCCGGCCGGCGAGCCCGCCGGCACCGGCCAGCACCCCGGCGGCCAGCGGCAGGAACGCCACCCCGGTCTTCAGCGCCGAGTAGCCCATGACGACCTGCATGTAGTACGTGAGGAAGAGGAACATGGCGAACATCCCCACGGTGGCCAGCGCGATGCTCAGGAACGCGCTCCCCCGGGCCCGGCTGTGCAGCACCCGCAGCGGCAGCAGCGGCTCCGCGGCGTTGCGCTCGTACAGCACGAAGCCGGTGAGCAGCGCGACGCCGAGGAAGAGCAGGCCGAGCACGATCCCCGAGTCCCAGCCCTCGGACTCCGCCTCGCTGCACCCGTAGACGACGGCGACCAGGCCGGTCACGGCGAGCAGGGCGCCGGGCACGTCGATCCTCCGCCGCAGCCGCGGGCGGGTGTCGGCGGGCAGCACCCACCAGCCGGCCGCGGCCGCGACCGCGATGGGCACGTTGACGTACAGGCACCAGCGCCAGTCCAGGTACTCGGTCAGCGCCCCGCCGGTGACCAGGCCGATCGCACCGCCGCCGGCGGCGATCGCGCCGAAGATGCCGAAGGCGCGGGCGCGTTCGCGCTGCTCGGTGAAGCTCGTCGTGAGCAGCGACAGCGCCGCCGGCGCGAGCAGTGCGGCGAACGCCCCCTGCGCGGCCCGCGCGCCCAGCAGCGCGCCGAAGCCGGGCGCCGCGCCGCCGACCGCGGAGGCGGCGGCGAAGCCGACGAGCCCGGTCAGGAACGCCCGCCGGCGGCCGGTGTAGTCGGCGATCCGGCCGCCCAGGAGCAGCAGCCCGCCGAAGGCCAGGGTGTACGCGGTGATCACCCACTGCCGGTCTCCGTCGGAGATGTCCAGGTCCGCCTGGGCGGACGGGAGCGCAATGTTCACGATCGTCACATCCAGGACGATCATGAGCTGCGCCAGCCCGATGAAGGCGAGCGCGAGCCAGCGCCGCGGGTCGGCCGCCGCGGCCGTCTCTTTCTTTGTAGTGTCCATGCCACTACCTTTCTCGTGCGTGATTCCGGGTTCGGGTGGCTGCGGGGTGTGCGGGCCGTACGGGCGCTAGCGGGCGCTCCCGCCGACGATGCGGTCCGTGGCCCGGATGAACCGGGCGGCGGTGATGGCGGGGCCGGGCAGCGCGGTGCCGCGGGCGCGGGCGGCCTCGGGGCGGAGCCCGTCGAGGTACAGCTCCAGATGCCGGTGCGCGAGCGCCTCGTCCTCCAGCAGCCCGCCGCCGGGCAGCAGCATCGTCAGCCGCATGATCATGAACGGCACGTCGCCGAAGACGACGTCCTCGCGGAGCCGGCCGGCCCGCTGCGCCCGTACGATCAGCTCCTGTACCGGGCGCAGCGTCCGCGAGCGCCGCTCCGCCAGCTCCTCGTCGATCCTGATCCGGCCGGAGAGCGCGGGCAGCACCGCGCCGATGCGCAGGCTGAGCGCCGTGTGGCCGAACCGGCGCAGCGCCTCGAACGGCTCCTCCCCGCCGGCCAGCGCCTCTTCCGCCGCCGCCCCCAGCTCGGTGAGCTTGGCGTGGGCGACACCGCGGATCAGCGCCTCGCGGCTGGCGAAGTTCCGGTAGAGCGTCGCGATGCCGACGCCGGCCCTGCGGGCGACCTCCTCCAGCGGGGTGTCGGGGCCCTCGCCCACGAAGACCTCGCCTGCCGCCTTCAGGATCAGCTCGCGGTTCCGCCTCGCGTCCGCGCGCATCGGGGTCCGCATGACGACTCCTCAACCGAAGGGAAATTCTCCACTTACCCGCACCGTAGGAGGGAACCGGAGAGATTTCATCCAGCTGGAAGGAAGTGAGAGGGGATCGCGCGAAGATCCTCCGCATCGCGCCCCGCGCCCCCGCCGGGAACGCGAACGGGCCCGGGCCGGCGGCATCGCTGCCGCCCGCACGGGCCCGGGCCCGGAGGTCTCCCCCGGTCCGCTGCTCCGCTACTCGGTGAGGTTCACCGCGCGCGCCGAGGCCGCGCCGATCTCACCGGCGATCTCCTGCACGACGGCCGGCGGGATCGTGTCGTCCACCGTCAGCGCCACCAGCGCCTCGCCGCCGGCCTTGGCCCGCGACACCTGCATCCCGGCGATATTGATGCCCGCCTCGCCCAGGATCCGGCCCATGGTGCCGACGACGCCGGGGCGGTCGCCGTAGCTGAAGAACGCCATGTGGTCGGCGAGCGTCAGGTCCACGTCGTGCTCGCCGACCGCGACGACCTTCTGCTGGTGCTTCGGCCCGGAGAGCGTGCCGGAGACCGACACCTCCTCGCCGCTGGCGAGCGTGCCGCGCACCGTCACCACGTTGCGGTGGGCGTTCGACTCCGAGCTGGTGGTCAGCCGCACCTCGACGCCGCGCTCCTGCGCGAACAGCGGCGCGTTCACGTAGCTCACGGTCTCGGCGACGATGTCCTCGAAGACGCCCTTGAGGGCGGACAGCTCCAGCACCTTCACGTCGTGCTGCGTGATCTCGCCGCACACCTCCACGTCGAGGCGGACCGCGACCTCGCCGGCCAGCGCCGTGAAGATCCGGCCCAGCTTCTCCGCCAGCGGCAGCCCGGGGCGCACGTCCTCGGCGATGACGCCGCCCTGGACGTTGACCGCGTCCGGCACCAGCTCGCCGGCCAGCGCGAGCCGCACCGAGCGGGCCACCGAGATGCCCGCCTTCTCCTGCGCCTCGCCGGTGGAGGCGCCGAGGTGCGGGGTGGCGACGACGCTGTCGAACTGGAACAGCGGCGAGTCCGTACACGGCTCGGTGGCGTAGACATCGAGGCCCGCGCCCGCGACCCGGCCCTCCTTCAGCGCGGCGGTCAGCGCCTCCTCGTCGACGATGCCGCCGCGGGCGGCGTTGACGATCCGGACGGACGGCTTGACCTTGTTCAGCGCCTCGTCGCCGATCAGACCCAGGGTCTCGGGGGTCTTCGGCAGGTGGACGGTGATGAAGTCGGAGGTCTCCAGCAGCTCGTCGAGCGAGACGAGCTTGACGCCCATCTGCGCGGCGCGCGCGGCCTGCACGTACGGGTCGTACGCCACGACGCGCATGCCGAACGCGGCCATGCGCTGCGCGACGAGCACGCCGATGCGGCCGAGGCCGACGACGCCGAGCACCTTCTCGTTCAGCTCGACGCCGGTGTACTTCGAGCGCTTCCACTCGCCGGCCTTGAGGGCGGCGTTGGCCTGCGGGATGTTGCGCGCGCTGGCGATGATCAGGCCGCAGGCCAGCTCGGCGGCGGTGACGATGTTGGAGGTCGGCGCGTTGACGACCATCACGCCGGCCTTGGTGGCGGCCGGCACGTCGACGTTGTCGAGGCCGACGCCCGCGCGGGCGACGACCTTCAGCCGGCGCGCGGCGGCGACGGCCTCGGCGTCGACCTTGGTCGCGCTGCGGATCAGGATCGCGTCCACGTCGGCGATGGCCGCGAGCAGCTCGGCCCGGTCGGCGCCGTTGCAGTGGCGGATGTCGAAGTCGGGACCGAGGGCGTCGACGGTGGCCGGCGAGAGCTCCTCGGCGATCAGTACGGCCGGCTTCCCGGGGGTGGCGCCGGATGCTGGGGCAGTGCTCACGTGGTCCTCACTGGATTCCTGTGCGGGACGGCCGTCCCGACGGCCGCAGGTGGAGGGATGCAGCGCCGGTCCGCCGGACAGACGCGTGCTGCCGCGTTTGAAGGACACACGACGCTGTGAGCCTGACGCGCGATGTACGAAGAGTGTAGTGGCGCCGGGCGGTGGCCGGGCGCCGCTGCGCCCCGCCACCGCCCGAACGAGGGACCGGGTCCCCTCAGTCCTTGTCGTCGACCCAGCTCATGAGCTTCCGCAGCTCCTTGCCGGTGGTCTCGATCAGGTGGTCGCCGTCCTGCTTCTTGTACTCGTTGTAGCGCGGGAGGCCGTTGTGGTACTCGGCCATCCAGTCCTTGGCGAACGAGCCGTCCTGGATCTCGCCGAGGATCTTCTTCATCTCGGCCTTGGTGCCGTCGTTGATGATCCGCGGGCCGGAGACGTAGTCGCCCCACTCGGCGGTCTCGGAGACCGACCAGCGCATCTTCTCCAGGCCGCCCTCGTACATGAGGTCCACGATGAGCTTCAGCTCGTGCAGGCACTCGAAGTACGCGATCTCCGGCTGGTAGCCCGCCTCGACCAGGGTCTCGAAGCCGGCCTTGACCAGCGCCGAGGTGCCGCCGCAGAGCACGGCCTGCTCGCCGAAGAGGTCGGTCTCGGTCTCCTCGGTGAAGGTGGTCTTGATGACGCCGGCCCGGGTGCCGCCGATGGCCTTCGCGTACGACAGGGCCAGCGCGAAGGCGCCGCCGGTGGCGTCCTGCTCGACGGCCGCGATGCACGGCACGCCGCGGCCCTCCTCGAACTGGCGGCGGACCAGGTGGCCCGGGCCCTTCGGGGCGACCATGCAGACGTCGACGCCCCCGGGCGGCTTGACGAAGCCGTAGCGGATGTTGAGGCCGTGGCCGAAGAACAGCGCGTCGCCGTCCTTGAGGTTGCCCTTCACGGACTCCTCGTAGACCTGGCCCTGGACCGGGTCCGGCACCAGCATCATGATCACGTCGGCCTCGGCGGCGGCCTCGGCGGGAGTGACGACGCGCAGGCCCTGCTCCTCCGCCTTCGCCCGGGACTTGGAGCCCTCGTGCAGGCCGACGCGAACGTCCACGCCGGAGTCGCGCAGCGACAGCGCGTGGGCGTGGCCCTGGCTGCCGTAGCCGAGGACCGCGACCTTGCGGCCCTGGATGATGGACAGGTCGGCGTCGTCGTCGTAGAACAGCTCGGCCACGGTTGCGATCTCCTTGAGTCTTGCGGGTGGCCCCACCGTACGTCTGGCGCGGCGGGGGGTTCTGGGGGGTTCGGGGGTCTCCCCCGAAAATCTTCCTTCACGGCAACCGCACGAAGCGCGGCAGGGATACGGCGCGGGCGGGGCACCGCCGTTGCGGCACCCCGCCCGAGGGGCTACGCGCTTCTGTCGAGGGCGCGCAGCGAGCGGTCCGTGATGGAGCGGGCGCCGCGGCCGATGGCGATGGTGCCGGACTGGACCAGCTCCTTGATGCCGTACGGCTCCAGCATCTTCAACATCGCCTCCAGCTTCTCGCCGCTGCCCGTGGCCTCGATCGTGACCGCCTCCGGGGAGACGTCCACGGTCTTGGCGCGGAAGAGCTGGACGATCTCGACGACCTGGGAGCGGGTCTCGTTGTCGGCGCGCACCTTCACCAGGACGAGTTCGCGCTGCACCGCCGCGCCCGGCTCCAGCTCGACGATCTTCAGCACGTTGACGAGCTTGTTGAGCTGCTTGGTGACCTGTTCCAGGGGCTGGTCCTCGACGTTCACCACGATCGTCATCCGGGAGATGTCCGGGTGCTCGGTGGTGCCGACGGCGAGGGAGTCGATGTTGAAGCCGCGGCGGAAGAACATCGCGGAGATCCTGGCCAGGATGCCCGGCTTGTTCTCCACCAGGACCGAGAGCGTGTGCTTGGACATGTCTTCGTCTCTCTCTTCGCTTCCCGGCCTCAGTCGTCCGCGCCGTCGCCGAAGTCCGGGCGGACGTCGCGCGCGGCCATGATCTCGTCGTTGGAGGTGCCGGCCGCGACCATCGGCCAGACCATCGCGTCCTCGTGGACGATGAAGTCCACGACGACGGGGCGGTCGTTGATGGAGTTGGCCTTCTCGATGACCGCGTCGAGCTGCTCGGGGTCGTCGCAGCGCAGGCCGACGCAGCCCATGGCCTCGGCGAGCTTGACGAAGTCCGGGCAGCGGGTGCCGGCGGCCTGGCGGGCCTGCTCCTCGGGGACGCCGGTGTCCTCGGCGGCGCCGTTGCCGTTCCCGTGGGGGCCGGAGTGCAGGACGGTGTTGGAGTAGCGCTTGTTGTAGAAGAGGGTCTGCCACTGGCGGACCATGCCCAGCGCGCCGTTGTTGATGATCGCGACCTTGATCGGGATGCTGTTCAGCGCGCAGGTGACCAGCTCCTGGTTGGTCATCTGGAAGCAGCCGTCGCCGTCGATGGCCCAGACCGTCGCCTCCGGCGCGCCGGCCTTGGCGCCCATGGCGGCCGGGACGGCGTAGCCCATGGTCCCGGCGCCGCCGGAGTTGAGCCAGGTGCGGGGCTTGTCGTACTCGATGTAGTGGGCCGCCCACATCTGGTGCTGCCCGACGCCCGCGGTGTAGACGGTGTTCTCCGGGGCCAGCTCGCCGATGCGCTGGATCACCTGCTGCGGCGACAGCGTGCCGTCTGTGGGCAGGTCGTAGCCGAGGGGGTACGTCTCGCGCCAGCGGTTGAGCTGCTGCCACCACTCCGCGTACCGTTCCGTGCCGGCCGCGCCCGTCCCGCCCTGCTCCTGCTCGCTCTGCACCGCCACGATCAGGTCGGCGATGACCTCGCGGGCGTCGCCGACGATCGGCACGTCCGCCTCGCGGTTCTTGCCGATCTCCGCGGGGTCGATGTCGGCGTGCACGATCTTGGCGTACGGCGCGAACGTGTCCAGCTTGCCGGTCACCCGGTCGTCGAACCGGGCGCCGAGCGCCACGATCAGATCGGCCTTCTGCAGCGAGGTGACGGCGGCCACCGTGCCGTGCATGCCCGGCATGCCCAGGTGCTGCGGGTGGGTGTCGGGGAAGGCGCCGAGGCCCATCAGGGTGGTGATGACCGGGGCGCCGGTCAGCTCCGCGAGCACCTTCAGCTCGGCGGTGGCGCGGGCCTTGAGCACCCCGCCGCCGACGTACAGCACCGGGCGCCGGGAGGCGCCGACCAGCCGGGCGGCCTCGCGGATCTGCTTGGCGTGCGGCTTGGTCACGGGACGGTAGCCGGGCAGTTCGTGGCGCGGCGGCCAGGAGAAGACCGTGGGCGCCTGCAGCGTGTCCTTGGCGATGTCGACCAGCACCGGTCCCGGGCGTCCTGTCGAGGCGATGTGGAACGCCTCGGAGATCACCCGCGGGATGTCCGCGGGGTCCGTGACCAGGAAGTTGTGCTTCGTGATCGGCATGGTGATGCCGCAGATGTCCGCTTCCTGGAAGGCGTCCGTGCCGATCGCCTTGGACGCCACCTGGCCGGTGATCGCCACCAGCGGGACGGAGTCCATGTGCGCGTCGGCGATCGGCGTGACGAGGTTGGTCGCGCCCGGTCCTGACGTGGCCATGCACACGCCCACCTTGCCGGTGACCTGCGCGTACCCGGTGGCGGCGTGCCCCGCGCCCTGCTCGTGGCGGACGAGGACGTGCCGGACCCTCGTGGAGTCCATCAGCGGGTCGTACGCGGGGAGGATGGCCCCGCCCGGAATGCCGAATACCGTGTCCGCACCCACGGCCTCCAGGGCGAGGATGAGGGACTGCGCGCCCGTCACGGTCTTGTCTGCCGGTGTGTGCCCCGGGACGCGGGACTGTCCCCCGGCGCGGGCCCGCGGCGGCTGCGGGTGGGGCTCACTCCGCGGGGGAGCCTGCTCGGTCATCGGTGTCTCTTCTCGTCTTCGAGTGGTGCGAGGGTCGGGGGTGGAGCAGCGGGTTCGAGCAACAAAAAACCCCTCGTGCCAGATGGCAAGCGAGGGGAGCGCGTCGGCGCGGTCCGGGAGTCGGGATCCGCTTCAGCCGACGCGCTGTCCAAGTACGAGAATTCGGGTGCGCATGGACCTGACCTTGCCCCTGGCGCGCCGGGGGTGTCAAGTTCGTGGGACCCGGGTCTCACTATGTGAGCGCAATGGCCGATGCGTCCTCTTCCGGCAGCGCGAACGCTCCCAGGGCCAGCGCGTCCCGTACCCGCTCCTCCTCCAGTGGTTCGCAGTAGGCCATGCCCTGCGCGTGCCGGCAGCCCAGCGCACGCAGCACCTCGGCCTGCTCGGGCAGGTCGACCCCCTCGGCCGTCGAGTCCAGGCCCAGCTCGCCGGCGATGCCGATCATCCCGGCCGCGATGGCGCGCAGCCGGGGCGACTCGGCCAGC
>NZ_JACBXC010001470.1 GCF_013870535.1 Streptomyces phytophilus
CGACGCTGCGCCCCACGCCGAACGCGGCGCACAGCTCCGCCTCGCTCGGCAGCGGCGCACCCGGCGGCAGGTCGTGGCCCAGGATCTGCTGGCGCAGGGACTGGGCGACCTGCTGGTGCAGCGGCCGCGGGTCACTTCTGTCGACTGCCATCGCCGGGAGTCTACGAGGCCGTGTCCGACCGCTCCACGGCGGCCGCCGCGGCCGGCTCGCCCGCCTGCGCGGTCCGCCACACCTGGCCCCAGCCCGGCGCCAGTTCGGCGGCCCGCCGGGTGGCCAGCACCAGGCTCGCCTCCCGCGCGACGCCCTTGCCCGCGATGTCGAACGCGGTGCCGTGGTCGACGGAGACCCGGACGACGGGCAGGCCGACGGTGATGTTCACGCCGTCGTCGCCGTACACGGCCTTGAAGGGGGCGTGCCCCTGGTCGTGGTAGCAGACGACGACGAACTTCCACGCGCCCCGGACCGCGGCGGGGATGAGCGCGTCGGCGGGCAGCGGCCCGACCGCGTTGACGCCCGCGGCCTTCGCCCGCTCGACGGCCGGCGCCAGCACGTCGGCGTCCTCGTCGCCGAAGAGGCGGTTCTCGCCCGCGTGCGGGTTGAGTCCGGCGACGCCGATCGGCTCCTCGGGCCGGCCGAGCGCGCGGGCGAACGAACCCACCAGGCGCAGGACGTTGTCGGTACGCGCGGGGGTGACCCCGGCGATGGCGTCGGTGAGGGACACGTGGGTGGTGAGGTGGAAGAAGTACAGCTCGCCCGCGGAGAGCACCAGGCTGAAGTTCTCGACGCCGAACTCGTGCGCCAGCAGTTCCGTGTGCCCGGGCCAGAAGTGCCCCCCGGCGTGCATGGCGGCCTTGTTCAGCGGCGCGGTGACGATGCCGTCGACGAGCCCTTCGCGGGCCAGCGCGCAGGCCCGCATGACGAAGCGGGCGGAGCCGTCGCCGGCCGCCGCGCTCAGCTCGCCGTAGGGCACCGCGGCCAGGGACGGCCCGTCCTGCACCAGGTCGATGGTCCCCGGCTCGTTCCGGGCGTCGCGGGGCGAGCCGACGACGCGCACCGCGGCGGGGTCCTCGCCGACAAGCTCGACCGCCCGGCGGACGGCGTCGGCGTCCCCGACCACCACGGGCCGGCAGACGCGGCGCAGGTCGTCGTGGTGCAGCAGGGTACGGGCCGTGATCTCCGGTCCGATTCCGGCCACGTCGCCCAGGGTGAGGGCGAGCGTGGGCACCTGCGGGTCGTTCACCGGTGGCTCCTCTCCGTTCGTACCGCTTGTGCGGCCTTGATCAGTACATCGGGGCTGCCGAAGCCCCCGGCCTTGGTGGCCACGGGCAGCCCGGCCGCCCGGCCGCCGACGACGACGCCGAGCGGCACG
>NZ_JACBXC010001471.1 GCF_013870535.1 Streptomyces phytophilus
TTCGCCGACGTGCACCCCCTGGTGCGGCGCATCGAGCGGGAGCTGCTGGGCCGTTTCGGCGAGCGCGACGTGCTGCTGACCACCAAGGAGGGCCGGCTCGTCTGCGTCGCCGGCAGCAGCGAGCGTTCGCTGCTCGACGCCTTCGCGAAGGTCGCCCTGGAGCCGGGCAGCGGCTACGCCGGTGCCACCCGCGTCGCCATGGGCCGCGAGCACGCGGGCCCCGGCGGGGTCGTACGCAGCTACGAGGAGGCGCTCGGCGCGCTTGACATGGCCGCCGCGCTCGGCCTCGCGCAGCCGGTGCTGCAGGCCGCCGAGCTGCTGGTCTTCCCGGTGCTGCTGCGCGACCGGGCGGCGATGGCCGATCTGGTACGCACCGTCCTCGGCCCGCTGACGCAGGCCCGCGGCGGCGCCGAGCCGCTGCTCGCGACGCTGCAGACCTGCGCCGCCGCCGGTTACGTCAACGCCGAGGCGGCCCGGCGGCTGGGCGTGAGCGTGCGGACGCTGTCGTACCGGCTGGACCGGATACGCACCCTCACCGGCTACGACGTCGCGGACTCCCTGCACCGCTACACCCTGGAGACCGCCGCCATGGGCGCCCGCCTGCTGGGCTGGCCGGAGCGACAGGTCTAGGACCGCCCCGCCCCGCGTCCGGAACCGCATGCGTCCGGCTTGCGTTCTTTCCGTAGGTGGCCCACTCTTCTCCCTGCCGCCCGTCCCAGATGTCTGGAGTCCCGCACACATGAACACGCTCGCGCTCGGACCGGGATGGCTGGATCCCGACTTCCTGATCGACAAGTTCGGTGTGCTCGGCGTGCTCGCGATCGTCTTCGCCGAGTCCGGGCTCCTCATCGGGTTCTTCCTGCCGGGCGACTCGCTGCTGTTCACCACGGGCCTGCTGATCACCTCGGACGTGCTCGACTTCCCGCTGTGGCTGATGTGCGTGCTCATCGCCGTCGCGGCCATCGCCGGCGACCAGGTCGGCTATCTCTTCGGGCGCAAGGTCGGCCCCTCCCTGTTCAACCGCCCGGACTCCAAGCTGTTCAAACAGGAGAACGTGCAGAAGGCGCACGAGTTCTTCGAGAAGCACGGCCCGAAGTCGCTGGTGCTGGCCCGCTTCGTGCCCATCGTGCGCACCTTCACCCCGATCATCGCCGGCGTCAGCCGGATGAACTACCGCCAGTTCGTCGTCTTCAACGTCATCGGCGGCATCCTCTGGGGCGTCGGCGTCACCCTTCTGGGGGCCGCCCTGGGCCAGATCGACTTCGTGCACGAGAACGTCGAGGCGATCCTCATCGGCATCGTCCTGCTGTCGGTGCTGCCGATCGTCATCGAGTACCTGCGCGCCCGCAGCCGCGCCAAGAACGCGCC
>NZ_JACBXC010001472.1 GCF_013870535.1 Streptomyces phytophilus
GCCCCGGCCGCTGTGGTACGAGGGCCGGGAGGAGTTCGCCGAAGGCCGCCGCCGGCACGCCGCCCCCGGTGACTACCGGTTCCTCCTCACCTCCGCGAACCTCCGCCCCGCGGTCGCCGTCTACCTCCGCCGCCCGGGCGACACCGCCTTCCGGGCGCTCGCGCTGGAGGTCGTCGCCGGCACCGGCGGCTGCGTCACCGAGATCGTCGACTACAACGGGGCGCGGGCCGGCGCCCTGTTCGCCGCCTTCTCGCTGCCCCGGACCCTCCGGTGAGCGGCGGGCGACACACCCCGCCGGGCCGCTGTTCCGCCCCCGCGCACCCACCGGCCACACTGGCCCCATGACGGAAACGGAATCCTTCGCGTACGACGTGGTCGTCCTCGGCGCCGGTCCGGTGGGCGAGAACGTCGCCGACCGCACCCGCGCCGCCGGTCTGTCCACCGCGATCGTCGAGAGCGAACTCGTCGGCGGCGAATGCTCGTACTGGGCCTGCATGCCCAGCAAGGCCCTGCTGCGGCCGGTGATCGCGCGCGCCGACGCCCGCCGGGTGCCCGGGCTGAGCGGCCTGGTGGCCGGCGACCTCGACGCGCCCGCGGTCCTCGCCCACCGGGACGAGTACACCTCCCACTGGCAGGACGACGGCCAGGTCGCCTGGCTGGACTCCATCGGCGCCGACCTCTACCGCGGCAAGGGCCGCCTCGCCGGCCCGCGCACGGTGGCCGTGACCGACGCCGACGGCGCCGAGCGCACGCTGACCGCCCGGCACGCCGTCGCCGTCTGCACCGGCAGCCGCGCCGTACTGCCGAACCTGCCCGGCCTCGCCGACGTCCGGCCGTGGACCAGCCGGGAGGCCACCAGCTCCGCGACCGTCCCCGGCCGGCTGATCGTCGTGGGCGGCGGCGTGGTCGGCGTCGAGATGGCCACCGCCTGGCAGGCGCTCGGCTCCGAGGTCACCGTCCTGGTCCGCGGCGGCGGGCTGCTGGACCGCATGGAGCCCTTCGCCGGCGAACTGGTCGCCGAGGCGCTGGCGGAGGCCGGCGCGCGGATCCGTACCGGCACCTCCGTCACCTCCGTCGTCCGCGAGGACGGCACCGTCCGCGCGACCACCGATGCCGGCGACACCATCGAGGCCGACGAGATCCTCTTCGCCACCGGCCGCGCGCCCCGTACCGGCGACATCGGGCTGGAGACCGTGGACCTGGAGCCCGGCTCCTGGCTGGCCGTGGACGACAGCCTGCGCGTCGAGGGCAGCGAGTGGCTGTACGCGGTCGGAGACGTCAACCACCGCGCGCTGCTGACCCACCAGGGCAAGTACCAGGCGCGCATCGCGGGCGCCGCCATCGCCGCCCGCGCGCAGGGCGTGCCGC
>NZ_JACBXC010001473.1 GCF_013870535.1 Streptomyces phytophilus
ACCCACAGCCGCCGGTCGGGGCGCCGGGAAGGCGTCGTCGTACGGGCCACGCGGTCCCGGTTCGCCTCCAGCAGCCGCTTCGCGGCGGCCACGAGCCGGGCGGGCTCGGGGAGCGCGGAGACCGGGGCGTACGGGCTGACGCCCGCCAGGAAGCACAGCTCCGACTTGTAGACGTTGCCGATCCCGGCCAGATTGCGCTGGTCGAGCAGCGCCTCGCCGAGCGGCCGGGCGGGGTCGGCGAGCAGCCGCCGCTCCGCCTCGGCCGGGTCCCAGCCGGGGCCGAGCAGGTCGGGGCCGAGGTGGCCGACGACCCGGTCCTCCGCGCCGGTGCGCAGCAACTCCAGTACAGGCAGGCGGTATCCGACGGCGGTGCGATCGGCGTTGCCGAGGACGGCGCGGATCTGGTGGCCGGGACCGCCGCGCCACCGCTCCCCGTCCGCGTACGTGATCCAGGCGCCTTCCATCCGCAGGTGCGAATGGAGCGTGAGACCGCCCTCGACGCGGGTCAGCAGGTGCTTGCCGCGCGGGACGACCTCGGTGACCTCGCGGCCGGTGAGGTCGGCCGTGGCCAGCTTGGGCACGCGCAGGTCGCAGCGGGTGAGCCGGCGGCCCGCCAGCGCCTCGTGCAACAGGCGGGCGGTGCGCCAGACGGTGTCTCCTTCGGGCACGCTCCCATCGTGCCAGGACGTGGGGCGTACGGGCCGGGGCACGGGGGCCGCGGCGTACGGGGTGGGGATAGGCCCACCCTGGTCCGGGGGCTGCGGGGGCGGTACCCGGACTGCCTCGCGGGACACGATGGGCGGCATGATGAGGACGAGCGGGGAGGCACTATGAGCAGGCTGGGGCCGTACGTGACCGCGCAGGGGCGAGCCGTCGTGCTGGTGGCGCTGGCGGCGGTGGAGGTCGTCGCGCAGGCGGTCCTCCTCGGCTCGCTGGTGCTCGCCTTCGGGCTCGGGCTGCTGTTCCTCTTCCCCTGGGGCGTGGCGGTCGCCCGCGCTGCCGCGGGCGCCGCCCGCGCGCTGACCGGCCGATGGACGGGGCGGCCGATCCCCGGCCCGTACCTGCCCGCGCCGCCGCATCCGCGCCCCGGGCCCGACGGCCGCTACCGGCACCTGGGCATCAGCTACCGCAGCCCGGCGCTGCCGGAGTTCTTCGAGCGCGTCCACCGGCTGCTGTCCGACCGCGCCACCTGGCGGGACGCCCTGTGGCTCCTCGCCGACCCCGTCGTGGGGCTGGCGATGGCCGCGCTGCCGCTGCTCGCCGTCGGCTACGGGCTGTTCGGCATGGCGCTGCCGCTGCTGTGGGACCCGTCGTACCCGGGGGACACCCTCGCCGACT
Source organism: Streptomyces phytophilus (assembly GCF_013870535.1). Taxonomy (GTDB): domain Bacteria; phylum Actinomycetota; class Actinomycetes; order Streptomycetales; family Streptomycetaceae; genus Streptomyces; species Streptomyces phytophilus. The sequence goes on from NZ_JACBXC010001473.1 coordinate 1,339, forward strand.
ACGCGGGCGTCGAGGTCGCCTCGCAGG
>NZ_JACBXC010001474.1 GCF_013870535.1 Streptomyces phytophilus
GGGCATCGCGATCATGAGCGGCTTCCAGCGCAAGGGGGCCTGGACGGTGCCGCGGCGCTTCACGATGTTCTCGTTCTGGGGTGGCGGCGAACTGGACCTGCGCGAGGCGGACTTCGAGGCCGCGGAGGTGGAGATCCGCTGCATCTCCATCATGGGCGGCGCGAACGTCGTCCTGCCGCCGGACCTCGCGCTGGAGGTGCGCGGCATCGGCATCATGGGCGGCTTCGACCACTCCCAGACCGGTGTCCCCCACACCCCCGGCACCCCGCGCGTCACGCTCACCGGCTTCGCCTTCTGGGGCGGCGTGGGGACGAGCCGGAAGAAGACGAAGGCGGCCCGGCGCGCGGAGGCGGAGGCGGCCCGGGAGGAGCGGCGGCTGGCCCGGGAGGAGCGGAGGCTCGCGCGCGAGGAGCGCCGCAAGCGCCCGGGGTAGTACGGGGCTTGCCCGGCGGCCGGGACCCGGGACGCCGGCGCCCGGGTCAGAGCACGGCCTGCGCGCGGGGCTTGAGGTCCGCGGGGTCCAGTGTCAAAGCCATCTCGTGGTAGCCCAGGTCCGTCAGGTGCAGATGGTCGCCCGAGTCGTACGCCGGGTGCAGGCGGTCCGGCCGGTCCGGGTCGCGCACCGCCGCGTCGAAGTCGAGGACCGCGTCGAAGACGCCGCCCGCGCGTATCCGCTCGTTGACCTGCTGCCGTACGCGCTCCGCCCGCGGCGTGTACGCCGGGTGCCCCCGGAACGGCATCAGCGTCGCGCCGAGGACCCTGAGGCCCCGGTCGCGGGACTGCCGGGCGGTCTCGCGCAGCCCGGCGACGATGGCGGCCGCGTCGGCGGTCCGCGGGGACTTGAGGATGTCGTTGATGCCGAGTTCGACGACGACGGCCTGGACGCCGGTGCGCGAAAGCACGTCGCGGTCCAGGCGGTTGAGCCCGGAGGGGCCGTTGTCCGGGTACGCGGTGCCGCCGTCGGCGAGCACGCGGTTGCCGCTGATCCCCAGGTTGAGGACCCCGTAGCGGGGCGCGCCGGGCTCCTCGCGCAGGCGCAGGGCGAGGTAGTCCGTCCAGCGGCGGTTGGCGCCGGGGGTGGAGGTGGTGCCGTCGGTGAGCGAGTCGCCGAGGACGGCGACGGTGCCGGTGGCGTGCTCGCTCCAGACGTCGACGGCGGTGACGTAGCGCCAGGACCGGAACTCCCGGTCGTACGCGGCCCCTTCGGTGTCCCGGGTGTGGTCGCCGGCGGCCAGGTAGGAGGTCTGGAGCGCGTGCGGGTGGTACGTGACCGGGCCGCCCGGCGCCGGTGCGTACGTCGTCACCAGCAGGTCCGTGTCGGCCGGCACCCGCAGCCGCACGGGGTCGCTGGTCACCGTCCGGC
>NZ_JACBXC010001475.1 GCF_013870535.1 Streptomyces phytophilus
GCACCGCGCGGGTGCCGGGGGCCCGGGTCGTACGTCGTGCGTGCTGCGTCGTGCGTGCTGCGCAGTGCTCCCGTGCGGGAACCGCTCCGGTTACGGGATGGTGGCCCCGTACTCGTCGAGGGCCGCGACCACCGGCTCGAAGAACGTCTCGCCGCCGTTGGTGCAGTCGCCGCTGCCGCCCGAGGTCAGGCCGAGCGCGTCACTGCCCGCGAAGAGCGAGCCGCCGCTGTCGCCGGGCTCGGCGCAGACGTCGGTCTGGATCAGACCGTCGACCGTGCCCTCCGGGTACGTCACCGACACGTCGAGCGCGACGACGGTGCCGTCGTGGAGCTGCGTGGTGCTGCCGCTGCGCTGCACGGTCTCGCCGACCGTGGCCTCACGCGCGCCGGTGATCTCCTGGGCGCTGCCGTCGTAGGTGTTGACCTCGCTCGGGTGCTCGACGTCCGCCGTGTACTTGACCAGCGCGCGGTCGTTGCCCGGGAAGGTCGCGCCCTCGGCCTCGCCGATGACGGGCCCGCCCGAGGTCTCCGACCAGGAGCTGCCGCCGAGCTCGACGCAGTGACCGGCGGTCAGGAAGTACGGCTCCCCGCCCTTGGTCACGTTGAAGCCGAGCGAGCAGCGGGAGCCGCCGGTGTAGATGGCGTCGCCGCCGGAGATGTACGGCTTGAACGTGCCTTCGCTGCGCTTGAGCACGGCCTTGCCGTCCTGCGCCGCGACCTCCTTCTTCAGCTGGGCCAGTGCGGCGCCCTCGACCGTGCTGTCGGCGGTGACGACGACCTGGTTGGTGACCGGGTCGAGTGCGCGCGACGTGCCGGCGGTGGCGCCCTGGGTGAGGTCCGCCTTCGCGGCCCTGAGCTCCTTCGTGGTGTGGTCGACGGTACGCGCCCGCGCGCCGGCCGCCTCTGCCTGCTCGGCTGCCTCGTCGTTCACGACGTTGACGACGAGTTCTTTCGCCTGGGCGTCGTAGTACGCCCCTGCGGCCCCGCCCTTGAGGTCCTGGACGAGGGTGCCGGCGAGATCGCTCGCCGCTGCCGACGACAGGGTGTCGGCGACGGGCTCACTCGGGGTGGCGTTGGCGGTGGCGAGCGTCAGACTGCCGGCGATCAGCGCGGCGGCGCCGACGCCCGCGATGGCGTACCGGCTCTTGGATATGGCTCGATACTTCAACGTGCTGCCTCCTATGGGGGGTTGGATCCGCCCGGTGACGGGTGGACTCTGGAGGATTTAGTTGGACATGCGCATGCCAAGCAGCGAACAGATTTATCACTGCCAGACAACTCGCCGAGTATGACTAACCCGTGAGTAGCACACAAGGCCACGCCCCTTGTGGGCCAGATCACTTGAGGTCGGCGCAACGGAACGC
>NZ_JACBXC010001476.1 GCF_013870535.1 Streptomyces phytophilus
CAGCGACGGCGGGCAGAGCGCAGGCGCGGGCGCGCAGGACGGCCAGGACGGCAAGCAGGGCAAGGACCAGGCCGGCTCCGGCAAGGACGACGCCCAGGAGGACAAGCGCGAGCAGGACGACGAGGACGCCGCCGCGGGCGACAAGGACGACGACTCCTCCGGCTCGGGGTCCGGCGAGGGCAAGGGCGACGACGGCTCCGGTTCCGGCTCCGGGAAGGGCTCCACCGGCGTACCGGACGGCTACGCGACGCTCACCGAGCCGGAGTTCAAGCACTCCGTGGCACTCCCCGACGGCTGGCAGCGCACCGCGACCTCCCCGGGCGGCGGCGGCGCGATCTACAGCGGATCGTCGTCCTTCCCGCGCGTGCAGATCGACTTCACCTCCCAGCCGAACAACTCCTCGGGTGGCGCGCTGGCGAACTGGCAGGACATAGAGGGCGCCGTCAGCTCGTCCAGTTCCGGCTACCGCCGGATCTCGATGAAGGAGGTCGAGTGGCGCGGGTATCCCACCGTCGCGGACTGGCAGTTCAGCCGGATACAGGACGGCCGGCGGATGAGGGTCCTGGACCGCGGATTCGCCGTGGACGACACCCACGGCTACGCGATAATGATCAGCTGTCCGGAGAGCGAGTGGAACGGCGCGGAGTGCCGCGGGCTGCGCGACACGGCGTTCGAATCCTTCAAGCCCGTCGACTAACCCGTGCGAGCGGGTCACAGACCACCCTTCGAGCACGTATCGTGATGTCTCGCGGACCGTACGCATCCGGACCAGGCTGACCACCGACCGCATTTGGCCCGGTCTCAGGCTCATTGCGCGGTTGTGGGGAGGCGTTCGTGGACGACTACGCGGGCCGGGTGCTCGCCGACCGTTACCGGCTACCGGCTGCCGTCGACGCCGAACCCATCCACACGCGCGCCTTCGACACGTACAGCGGGCAGGACGTCCTCATCGGACAGGTGCCGCTGCCGGAGATCGTCGAGGCCGAGCTGATAGAGGACGGCGGCGCCGCGGACCCCTCCGGGTACGGCGGCGGGGCGGGCCGCAGCGCGGCCAGTGTGGTGGTGCAGCGCGCCATGGACGCCGCCCGCGCGGCGGCGGCGATACCCGACCACCCCAGGCTGGCGCAGGTCTTCGACGTCTTCGAGGAGGGCGGCAGCCTCTGGATCGTCAGCGAGCTGGTGCCAGCGCGGACGCTCGAAGGGGTGCTGGAGGAGCGGCCGTTGAGCCCCTACCGCGGGGCGGAGGTCGCGGCGGACATCCTCACGGCGCTGCGTGCGCTGCACGCGCACGGCTGGACCCACCGGAACATCACCACCCGCACGGTGCTCGTCTGCGACGACGGCCGCGTGGTCCTGACGGGG
>NZ_JACBXC010001477.1 GCF_013870535.1 Streptomyces phytophilus
TACTGGTCGACCGACCCCACCGGCGCCAGCGCCGCCAGCTCCGGTTCGCCGACCGTCGCCAGCAGCGCGGCGCAGAAGCGCTCGGCGCCCAGGACGAGGAACGGCCGCTCGTGGAACGGGCGCACCACCGCGTCCTGCGGCTCCGTCAGACCCAGCGCGTTGTGCATCCGCGCCACCCGCTCGTACGCGGGCGACAACTGCCGCTCGCGCTCCCGCCAGCCGCGCGCCGCCAGCGCCCCGGACAGCAGCGGCGCCAGCTCCGCCGCCTCCGGCAGGGCGGCGAAGGCGGTGCCGAGCCACTTGCCGTACGGCGGGTAGACCCGGTGCATCAGCAGACACAGCCGCATCAGCTCGCGCACCTGCCGGGCCGCGGTCACCGCGGACCCCAGGTCGTCCCCGACCTCCCCGCAGCGCCCGACGAACGGCTCCTCCTGGTGCAGCCGCTGCCACTGGCACGCCAGCACGTAGCGCCACACCTGGTCCGGGTAGCGGGCGAGGCCCTCCCGGTACGACGTGAGCACCCCGGCGCCGTCGTGGAACACCGCGCCGCCCGTCAGCTCCCGCAGCACCTGCCACGGCGCCGCCAGCCAGCCGCCCACCGAGAGGCCGCCGTCCGGAACCTCGCCGAGCTGCTCCGCGAAGTGCCCGGTGACGTCGAGCACGTCGACCCAGTGCCGCGGCGGCGTACCGCCGGGGAACGCGAAGCGCACCGGGTGGCCGCCGAACCGCTCCGGCAGCTCCCGGTCGAGCAGCGCGGTGAGCCCCGCGGCGTGCTCCCGGTGCGCGGCCGGCGCCAGGAACACCTGGAGCCGCGGTCCCCAGGCGTGGTCCGTCGAGCGCGGGGTGTCGAAGCCCTGCACCTCCGAGCCCCAGCCCAGGAGCGCGGCGGCGTACGGCGTCCCGGCGAGCCGCGCGTCCAGGAGCGGGGCGACGACCTCGGCGTACAAGTCCCGGGCCAGGCCGAGGCCGGGGCGGAATGCGGTGCTCATCGCGGTCACCCTGGCAGACGCCGCGGCACCGGGCCACCGCGTTTCGCGCGTTGCCCCGGTCGGCGGACATGCGTTGGGCACGGTGTCCCGGCCGACCTAGAGTGCCGGAAGATCCAGCGGAGTCCGCAAGCGGAGGCGTCACCATGGCCGAGATCGTCCTCTTCCACCACGCGCAGGGCCGCACTCCCGGCGTCACCGCCTTCGCCGACGAACTGCGCCGCGCCGGGCACACCGCGCACGCCCCCGACCTCTTCGAGGGCCGCGCCTTCGGCTCGCTGGAGGAGGGGATGGCGTACGTCTCCGGGATCGGCTTCGGCGAGGTCGTCGCCCGCGGGGTGCGCGCGGCCGGTGCCCTGCCCGCCGCGGCCGTGT
>NZ_JACBXC010001478.1 GCF_013870535.1 Streptomyces phytophilus
GGGCCACCGGCGTCCAGCAGGAAGCGCCCGCCGGCCAGCCCGGCCGGGTCGTGCACGTCCAGCACCAGGGAGCCGGAGGCCGCGTAGTCGCGGGCCTCCAGAAGACGCGGGACGTCCAGTGGCCGCAGCCACAGGTAGTCCGCGTGCGCGGTCACCCGGGCCGCCCGAGGGTCACCTAGGTAGAGGGGGAGGAGATCGTCGGGCGCCCGGTGGCCCGTATGGATGGTCGTGATCCAGTCGAAGGAGACCAGGTAGCGCCAGAGCGCCCGCTCCGCGGCCGGGGTGACGGCGAACAGGTCGGTCACCGTCAGCTCGTCGTCGGAGAGCTTGCCGGGCCACTCGCCCCACTTGGCGCGGTACGTGACGAGGCCCTCCGGCTCGCCGGCAGCCGAGCGGTACAGCGCGTAGAAGGGGTCCTTCCACGGCTCGTCGATACTGAAGCGGGTCGCGCCGGTGTGCACCCGCCACCGGTAGTCGCTCCGGTTCACCGCGCCCGGTATCACCCCGCGGAAGCGGTCGTGCAGCGCCGGGGCGATCTCCCTCACCTCGGCGGCGTCGAGGAGTTCGACCGTGCCGCCGTCGTCGGGGCCCGCGTACCGCGGGTCGAGCTGGGCGCGCCGGGTGCTCACGTCGTAGCTGGTGGTCCAGGTGGCGGGGCCGAAGCCGTAGCGGCCGTAGATCGGGTACTCCGCGGCGATCAGGCTGGCGACCGCGTCGCCGCGCTCCCTCGCCTCCGCCAGGTCCTCCCGCATCATCCGGCTCAGCAGCCCGCGCCTGCGGTGCGTCGGCGAGACCGTGACGGCGGACACCGCGCACGAGGGCACCGCGGCCCCGCCCGGAACCGTCAGCTCCTGATCGAAGCTGCGGTACGTGCCGACCCACCGCCTGCCGTCGTACGCGCCCCGGGTCCGGTCCAGGTCGCGTTCCTTCAGGAACAGCGCCACGTCCTCCTCGGTGACGGAAGGGGCGCGGATGAAGCCGGTGTGCAGCGCGCGCATCCAGTCGCCCACGTCGCCCTCGGTGACCGTACGGATCTCGATGCCGTCGCTCATGGCCGTGCTCCTGCTCGCGGGAACAGCTCTGCCGAGTTCTCGATCATCCGCCCACGCTAGGTGCCGTACGTCAGAACGTCGCGCGAATTTCCCCGACCTGCTCCCCGCCGCCCAGCAGCGGCGCCGCCCCGATCCTGGCCACCACCGGCGACCGTACGCCCAGCAGCGCCAGCCCCCGCGCCAGCACGGGGCCGACGGCCCGCAGCGCCCCGTCGTCGACCTTGAACGCCAGCGCCCGCCCGTCCGCCAGGGCCATCGCCTGCACGCCCTCCGCGCCGACCTTCGCCAGCGCCCCTGGCACCCCGCGC
>NZ_JACBXC010001479.1 GCF_013870535.1 Streptomyces phytophilus
CAGTGGCTGCTCCAGGAGCGGGTCCGGCTGGCGCAGGAGCTGCTGGAGACCACGGACGTGCCGGTGGAGGCGGTCGCGCGGCGCGCGGGGCTGGGGAGCGCGGCGAACCTGCGGCACCAGTTCGCCCGGCAGACCGGGGTGTCGCCGCGGACGTACCGGCACGTGTTCCGCGACCGGGCACGGTGAGCGGGGCGAGAGGACGGGAGCGGGCCCCGCGGGGGCGGCCTGCGGCCGTCAGCGGGCCTCGGTCACCGCCAGGTGCGTACGGCTGTGGCGCGGCGACTCCGCCTCGTCCAGCAGGGCGACCGCGAAGTCCGGGTACGAGATGCGCTCCCCGGGGTCGCCGTGGGGGTGCACGCGGTAGCCGTGGTCCGTGCGGCCGGCGCCGTGGTCGAAGTCGCCCGCCGGGCTGACGTAGAGCCAGTCCAGCTCCGGCGGCGCCGAACGGAGGACCTCCAGGCCCGCCGCGTGGGCCTCGCAGAAGGGGCGGAACTCCGCCGGGAACGCCGGATCGTCGAGGAGCCGGCGGCCCGTCGCGTCCGGCAGCAGCGACGCCAGCCCGACGAGCACCAGCCGCGGCACCCCCGCCCGGGGGAGCCCGGCCACCAGCGCCTTCGCCGAGCCGCGGAAGAAGGCGTCCGGGTCCGTGCCCTCCCCGTACACCGCCGCCGCGGCGATCGCGGCGGTGCAGCCGGCGGCCGCGGCCGCCACCCCGTCGGCGTCCGCCGCGTCGCCGGCCACGAGCCGTACGCCCTCGCCTCCGACGCCCGCGTGCTTCACCGGGTCCCGTACGACGGCCACCACCTCGTGCCCGCGCCGCCGCGCCTCCGCCACCGCCCGGCGACCGGCCCTGCCACCCGCCCCGAACACCACGATCCTGCCCATCCGCTGCCTCCCGGTCATCGGCCACCGCCGGCCGTCCGTCGTCGTGCGCCGCACGCTAACCGGGCCCGCGGTTTCCTCCGGGATACCGGGAACGCCGCCTACGCTGGCGGGATGAGCGAGCCGCTGCGCCCCGACATGTTCGACGAGCTGTGCCCGTCGTCGGTCCTGCCGTTCCGCTTCGGCGACAAGTGGGCCGGCCTGATCCTCGTGTGCCTGGAGGACGGACCGCGGCGCTACTCCGAACTCCGCGTCCCGCTGCGGCGGGTGACGCCCAAGATGATGACGCGCTCGCTGCGGTCCCTGGAGCGCGACGGGCTGGTGGCGCGGACGGTGTACGAGGGACTGCCGCAGCGGGTGGAGTACGCGCTGACGCCGCTGGGGCGGAGCATGCTGGAGCCGCTGCGCGCGGCGTGCGCGTGGGCGGCGGAGCACTGGGACGAACTGCTCGACGCCCGCGAGGCGTACGAGCGGCG
>NZ_JACBXC010000148.1 GCF_013870535.1 Streptomyces phytophilus
CCTTCATGGCTGTTCTCCCCTCACTTCTCTCGGCACCTGTCTCACTTCTCCCGTCCTCACCGGCGGCGGATGGTGGTGTAGTCGACGTAGACGGAGGCGGCGGGCGCGACGCCGTCGACCCCGTCCGCGAGGAGCCGGGGCAGCCGGTCCTGGTAGAGGAAGACCCAGGGGGCGTCGGCGGCGATCTCGTCGGCGGCCTGCCGGTAGAGCCCCATGCGGCGCGCCGTGTCCGGCTCGCCCCTGGCCCGGTCGAAGAGCGCGTCGACGCCGTCGTTCGCGTACCAGCCCCGGTTGACGCCCTCCGGCGGGTGCGCCCGGCCGCTGAACATCCGCTCCAGGAAGTCGGCGGCGTCGGCGCCCGTGGTCCAGCCGTTGAACGAGCCGTGGGTGCGGTCGTCGTAGCCGTTGCCCTCCTCGGCGACCAGCGACGCGAACTCCATGTAGCGCACCTTCAGCGACACCCCGACCGCCTTCAGGTCCTGCTCCAGCAGCGCCATGACCTCGGTCGCCTGCGAGAAGCCGGGGCCGCTGTCGGGGGCGAGGAGCGTGATGCGTACGGGCGTCTCGACGCCGCTGGCGCGGATGAGCTGCCGGGCGCGCTCCGGGTCGTACGTGTACGGGGAGCTGCCCTCCCCCTCCGCCTTCGCGGCCTGCTCGTCGTACGCCTCGTTGCCGCGCGGCAGCGGGCCCGTGGACGGCGCGACCTGGCCCTGGGTGAGGGTGGCGATCGCCTTGCGGTCGACGGCGTAGTTGAGCGCCTGCCGGAACCTCGGGTCGTCGGTGGGGGCGATGCGGGCGTTGAGCCGCAGGAAGTACTGGTTCGCCGCGTCCGGGTACTGCACGCTCATCGCGTCGTCGTGGGTGAGCTGGTGCACCTGCTGCGCGCCGGCGCTCAGGATGGCGTCGACCTCGCCGGTCTCGGCGGCGATGGCGAGCGTGGTGGGGTCGGTGACGGACTCCACGACGATGGTCGGCGTGCGCGGCTCGCCGCCCCAGTAGCCGCTGTTGCGCTCCAGGGTGATGCGGCGGCCGTGGTCGGCGTCGCGCTGCGTGAACGGGCCGGTGCCGACGGGGTGCAGGCCGATGTCGTCGGGCTTGCCCGCGTTCAGCGACTTCGGGCTGACGATCGACATGCGCCGGTCGGAGAGCAGCCGCGGCAGTCCGGCGTACGGCTCGGAGAGCCGCAGCTTCAGCTCGTACGGCCCGGTGACCTCGACGCGCTCGATCCAGCGGGTCAGGAACGTCATGTTCCCGGCGGCGGTGGCGTCGTGGACCGGGGAGTCCTCGTCCATGATCCGGTCGAAGTTGAGCTTGACGGCGTCGGCGTCGAGGCGCGCGCCGTCGGCGAAGGTGACGCCCTCGCGGAGTTCGAGGGTGTAGCCGCGGGCGTCGGGGGCGGACTTCCAGGACTCGGCGAGTCCGGGGCGCAGCGCGGGGGCACGGTCCGTACCGGCGCCGAGGTCCTCGCGGATGAGGGGGTCGTAGAGGGCGTCGACGATGCGCAGGCCGACGGTGCCGGACATGCGGTGCGGATCGAGCGGGGGGATCTCGCCCTCGGCGCCGATGACCAGGGTGTCGGAGTCGCGGCCGAAGGACGGGTTGGCGCTGCAGCCGGCGAGGAGGAGCGCGGCGGCCAGGGCGCAGCCCGCGGCGGCGCGCGGGCCCCTGCGGGGTGCGCGGCGCGGACGGGGCGGACGGGGACGGTGCGTGAACCTCATGCCGGTCGCCTTTGCTCGTCGTCGTCGGTCGTGTGGTGGGCCGGGTCGCGCAGGTCGGTGAGCACCGCGCGGGCCGCGTTGCGGCCGGGGGTGCCGGTGACGTAGCCGCCGGGCCAGGTGCCGGCGCCGGAGAGGTAGAAGCCGCGCAGCGGGGTGCGGTAGCCGGCGACGGCGGGGTGCGGGCGGGCGCCGAAGAGGCCGGCGGGGAGCATGTCGCCGTGCGTGATGTTGCTCTCCAGCAGGCCGAGTTCGCGCTCGATCTCCACGGGGCCCATGAAGCGGTGGTCGGTGATCCGGTCGCCGAGGCCCGGCATCAGCTCCTCCAGCACCGCCACGCAGCGGCGCCCGAACGCCTCGACGCGCTCCCCGTCCCAGCCGCCGCCCTCCGGCGCGTACGGCGCGTGCCAGGCGTTGACGCTGATGAGGTGGGTGCCGCCGGGGGTGAGGCCGGGCGAGGTGAGGGTGGGGACGAGGCCCCACATCAGCGGACGGTCGGAGGTCCGCCCGGCCAGCGCCGCGGTGACGGACTCCTCGATGTGGCCGAGCGAGTCGCCGAAGCGGAACTGGCAGGCGCGCGCCGCCTCGGGGTCCGCCCCGTCGGGCAGACCGGCGTACGCGGGCAGGGAGTCGACCTCCAGCACCAGCTTGAACGCCGAGCCGCGCATCCGCTGCCCCGCCACGTCCGCGCGGATACCGGGACCCAGCGCACCGTCGTCCAGCAGGTCGCGGAAGAGGTGGACGGGGTTGACCGCGGCGACGACGCGGTCGGCCGGCAGCTCCTCGCCGGCCGCGGTGACCACGCCGCGGACGGCGCCGCCCCGCTCGTCGTACAGGATGCGGGCGACGGGCGTACCGGTGCGGAACTCGACGCCGTACGCGCGGAAGCTCGCTTCGAGCGCGTCCACGATGGCGCTCATGGAGCCGACCGGCAGGCCGGTGGAGCCGCGCAGCGCCACGCGCTCGGCGTCGCCGGGACCGGTCGGGCCCGCCGCCGACGCCCGGGCGAACGGGCGCATCATCAGCCCGATCGCCGTACCCGGCGCCGACGGCGGGACGAGCTGGGCATTGAGCGCCAGCATCCCGAGCAGTCCCCCGACCTGCTCGGAGTCGAGCCGCTCGGCCAGCAGGCCGCGCAGGCTGCCGTCGAAGACGGCGTCGAAGAGCTTGAGGTCGTCCGGGTCCGCCAGCCGGCCGCGCAACTCGTCCAGGGCCGGCGGCGGTTCGTCCAGCGAGACGCCGAGGGCGGCGCCGAGGCGGTCCAGGCCGGTGATCAGCGCGCGGTAGCGGGCGGCCTCGCCGGGGGCGAGGGCGTCGAGCTGGCCGTCGACGCGGGCCTGGTCGCGCCAGCCGGCGAAGCTGCGGTCGGCGAAGCGGTGCACGACGGTGGGATCGGCCCGTACGAACCGCAGGCCGTGGTCCGCGAGGCGCAGCTCCCGGACCACCGCCGGGTTGAGCGAGCCGGGCGAGTTGGTGAACGACAGGGTCCGGCCGGGCAGGAACTCGTACGCGCCGCACGGCCCGCCGAGGCGGTCGCGGGCCTCGACGACCGCGACGCGCAGCCCCGCCCGGCCCAGGTAGGCCGCGGCCACCAGGCCGTTGTGGCCGCCGCCCACGACGACCGCGTCAAGGCGCTTCATTGCGCACACGTCCCCTCCGTCGACCTTTCCTGCTGCCTGTGCGTTCCGTCGCGTCCCGGCCGGGTCAGCCCTGCGGGCCCGGCCGGAAGCCCTCGTCGAAGACCCGGACCCAGTTGCCGCCCGCCATCAGCTCGATCTCCTGCTCGCCGAAGCCGCGGCGGCGCAGCTCCGCGAGCACGTCGGCGTAGCCGCTGCCCGCGGCGAACCACTCGGGGAAGTCGACCTGGCCGGAGATCGGGACCATCGGCTTGCGGCTCCAGCGCCCCTGGCGCCACCAGTGCAGTTCCTCGTCGCCCTGGCCGGCGTAGTAGTCGGAGGCGAGGCCGACGTGCTCGACGCCGATCAGCTCGGCGGTGTACGCGACCATGTCGCAGAAGTCGGCGACGGTGCACGCCTGCCCGTTCGGCGCCAGCCGCGGGTACATGCTCAGCCCCACCACGCCGCCCTGCTCCGCCGACTTCTTCAGCACGGTGTCGGACTTGTTGCGGAAGGCGAGTTCGACGTCCTCGCCGACGAACGCGCGCGGGTTGGCGTGCGTGATCATGACGGGCCGCTCGGAGGTCTCGATCGCCTCCAGCGAGGTCCGCTCGTTGCAGTGCGAGATGTCGACGAGCATCCCGACGCGGTTCATCTCCCGGATGAGGTTCACGCCGTACGTGCGCGAGAGCCCGGCGTTGTCGGCCTCCCAGCAGCCGGCCCCGGCGGAGTTCTGGGTGTTGTACGTGAGCTGGGCGATCCGCACGCCGGCCTGGTGGAACGCGCCGACGAGGTCGAGGTCGTCCTCGAACGGGCTGCTGTTCTGGAAGCCGAGCACGACCGCCGTGCGGCCCTCGCGCTCCGCGGTGCGGATGTCGTCGGCGGTGCGGCCCTCGCACAGCAGGTCGGCGTGCTCGGCGAGGTGGCGCTGCCAGCGGCCGACCTCGCGCATCGTCTCGGTGGAGTCCTCCCAGATGGCCACGGTGACGTGCACGGCGGTGAGCCCGGCGGCGCGCCACTCCTCGAAGCGTTCGCGGGCGGGCTTGTTGAACTGCAGGGCGTCTACGAGCACGGTCCTGTTCCTCTGCGGTGCGGTGGGGTGTGGTTCGTCGGGCCGGCGGGGCGGCTCGGCCGGGGAGGCTCAGCCGGGCAGGCTCAGCCGGGCAGGCCGGAGAGGTCCGGGATGCCGCCGAGCCTGCCGAGGGCCGGCAGCTCGTCCCGCAGGCCGAGGTGGCGCAGCGCCCGCCACAGGGATGCCTGGTTGCTCGTCACGACCGGGGTCCCGGTGTCGAGTTCGAGGTACGGCAGCACCTCGAAGGTCCGGAACGTGCCGCAGGAGATGAGGAGCGCCTCCGCGTCGGGTGCCGCCTTGTGCAGCCGGCGGCCGAGCCGGTAGGCGCTGTCGGCGTCGTGCACGCTGGCCTCGTACGGGTCGGTGAGCTGGAGGCCCTCCATCGCCACCACCTCGAAGCCGAGGGCGGTGAGGTACGTGCGCAGGGACTCGTTGACCTCGTCGGTGTAGATGGTGCCGACGGCGACCTTCGTCGCGCCGAGGGCGCGGAGCGCGTCGTTGGTGGCCTGCTGCATCGTGATCGCCGGTACGCCGGTGGCGGCGGTGATCTCGCCGGTGACCTTCTCGTCGGTGCCGGGGCCGGGGATGAAGGTGCCGGGGGCGCCGCACTGCACGATCAGGTCCACCTTCGCGGTGGCCAGCTGCCGGGACGCCTCGACGACCTGGCTCATCATCTCCCGCAGCCCGGCGGCGTCGACGCGCGGGACGATGGTCCGGGCGTCGGCGAACGCGACGCCTGTAGGCGCTACTTCACGCCACTCCTCCGCTCCTTCGATCGCCGTCGCGGGCCGTATCTGCCCGATTCGTGCACGCCAGCCGAGCAACATCAGAGGCTCACCTCAAGTTCTGGGACACTGTACCAAGACTGATTGGGACACCGTACCTTCCGCTTTTGGGCAGGTCAATGGGGTGCGAGCAGAACGCTGCGGGCACGAAAAAGCCGGTCAGACGCCTACGGGGCGCCGGACCGGCCGGAAATCGCGGGTGAGTGGGGCTTGCCGAGGGCTCAGGCGGGCTGCCGCCAGCGGAGGGCGATCTCGGCCGCCGCCTTCTGCAGCGCCGGCACCAGCTCCGCCATGCGCTCGTCGGTGAGCCGGGCCTCCGGCCCGTAGATGCTGAGGGCGGCGACGAGGCTGCCCTGCGTGCCGATGGGGACGGCCACCCCGCAGCCGCCGGCGATCCACTCACTGCGGCTCAGCGCGTAGCCGTTCGTGCGGACCTCGGCGACCTGTCCCAGAATCCGGTCCGCGGCCGTCTCGTCCGGACCGCCGGCGACGTGCTCCACCACCAGCCGGCGCAGCTCGTCCGCGGGCAGCAGGGACATGAGGACCCGGCCGGTGGCACCGGAGAACAGCGAGTAGGGGCGGCCCACACCAGTGATCAGCCGCAGCGGCTGCGAACTCTCGGCCTCGTGCACGGTCACGCGGCGGCCGTCGACGATCGTGGAGATGCAGGCGGTCTCGCCGGTCACGGCGGCGATCCGGGAGGTCGTGCCGGCGGCGGCGCTGACCAGGTCGCTGTTGTCCGCGTGCTTCCAGGCGAGGGTGAGCGCGGCGGGCCCCACGACGTACTTGCGGGTGGCCTCGTCCGCGACGGCCAGGCCGACCCGCTCCAGGGAGGCGAGGATGCGCTGCGTGGAACTCTTGCTGATGTCCAGATCGCGGCTCAGCTCGCGCACACCGCGCGGCCGGTCGGCCTCCGCGATGGCCTTGAGCACCATGAGCGCGTGATCCACGATCTGCACAGTGCCGGGCCCCTGCGCGCCCTGCGCGCTCCGCCCCGCACCGGCGGCGGCCTCCGCGCCGCCCCGCCCGGCCGGACCCGCCGGCTCCGACGCCTCTCCGGTCGCCATCGAGCCCGGTCCTCTCCTCGCTGCCGCTCCCCGCACCGCCAGGAAGTATCACACAAGGCCCCGTGAGCAGTCACTTCGCACCCGCGACCGCCCCGCGGGGGCGGGGCGGCCGGCGGGGCGTTCAGACCTGGTCGTCGTCCACGTCGTAGCGGCGGTCCGCCAGGCGCATCGGGCGGGGCGGCGCCGGGGTGCTTGCCGCGGTGACGCCCGGGCGGCCCGCCTCGACGACGAACTCCGCCGACGTCGTCGCCGTCGTGCCCTCGGGGCGCCAGACCGTGTCGACGGTGCGCAGCGCGGCGGTCATGCGCTCGCGGGTCACGTCGCACAGCACGTAGGCGCGGCGGTTGTCGATGTACTTCCAGTGCGGGCTCTCCGCCATGATCGGGTCGTACGTCGCGTGGAAGGCCGCCGGGTCGCTGTCGCCGCCGGAGGAGATCGACGAGCCGGTCAGCTCCGCGCCCACGACGGGGCTCGCCGGGTCGTCGAAGTCGGGCTTGAGGTCGGCGACCCAGGTGGCGTGGCGGTCGCCGGTGAGGATCACGGGGTTGTCCGTACGGCCCGAGCCGAAGAACTCCAGCAGGCGGCGGCGCTGGGCGCGGTAGCCGTCCCAGTTGTCGAAGTCGAAGACCTGCTCCGGGCCCGCCTTGCGGTCGTTCTGGGCCCACATGAGCTGGTTGGCCAGCAGGTTCCAGCGGGCGCCCGAGCGCTCCATGCCGCGCACGAGCCAGCGCTCCTGGGCCGCGCCGGTCATGGAACGGGCCGGGTCCTGGGCCTCTTCGAGGGTGGTGATCTGGTCGCTGCGGTACTGGCGGGTGTCGAGGACGTGGACGGTGGCGAGGTTGCCGTAGCGCAGCGAGCGGTAGAGCTGCATGTCCAGCCCGTCGGGCATCGAGGCGCGGCGCAGCGGCATGTGCTCCCAGTACGCCTGGAGCGCGGCGACACGGCGGGCGCGGAACGCCTCGGGCGTCTGGCTCTCGGGGTCCTGGGGGATCTCGTCGGCCCAGTTGTTGTCGATCTCGTGGTCGTCGAGGGTGACGATCCAGGGGGCGTGGGCGTGCGCGGCCTGGAGGTTCGCGTCACTGCGGTACTGCGCGTGGCGGTTGCGGTAGTCGGTGAGGCTGTACGGCTCGTCGGTGCCCTCGTGCTTGCGGACGGTGGTGTCGCGGGGGACGGACTCGTAGATGTAGTCGCCGAGGAAGGCGATGAAGTCGACGTCCTCCTGCGCCGCGTGGTGCCAGGCGGTGAAGTAGCCGTCCTGCCAGTTCTGGCAGCTCGCGAAGAGGAAGCGCAGGTGCCGTACGCGGGCGTCGGCGGCGGGTGCGGTACGGGTGCGGCCGGCCGGCGAGGTCTCCCGGCCGGTGCGGAAGCGGTACCAGTACTCGCGGTCGGGCTCCAGGCCGTGCACCTCGACGTGGACGGAGTGGCCCTGTTCGGGGCGGGCGAGTGCGGCGCCCCCCTTGCGTATCCGCGTGAAGGAAGGGGTGTCGGAGACCTGCCACTGCACGGGCACCGGCCGCGCCGGCATGCCGCCGCCGGCGAGCGGGTCGGGCGCCAGCCGGGTCCAGAGCACGACCCCGTCGGGCAGCGGGTCGCCGGAGGCGACGCCGAGGGTGAACAGCCCGGAGGGCAACCCGTCGGCGGTGCCGCTGCGTTCGGCGGCGGTCGCGGTGGAGGGGGCGAGCAGGGCCGGGGCGCCGGCGGCGCCGAGGGTGCCGAGGGCGAGGGCGCCGCCGGTGCCGAGCACACTGCGCCTGGCCGGATTCGAGCGAGAACTCACGGATTCTTCCTTCTTGTGTGGGAAGTGGCCTGAGAACTTGCACGACCATGACCGTGCAAGAAGAAGTCGTGCGGAAGCGGCGGCTACGGCCGGGCGGGCACCGCCTGAAGGCTGGGCGACCGGCGCCCGGCGTCACTCTGGAGCCACTCGCGGACCGCTGGAATCCGGGGGCGTATCCCACCGGAATGTCCGTTCTCACAGCGGGGATACGGCAACTGACAGCAATCTGCCAATGCTCCCTCCGCCGCCCGCGGGCGATGATGCCCGTACGGCTCCGAAGCGGTGACGCCTGAAGTGGGGTATCCGGATGGGCAGTGGCTCCTCGCGCGCACCGAACTC
>NZ_JACBXC010001480.1 GCF_013870535.1 Streptomyces phytophilus
CCCTGGCCTCCCACATCAGCGCGACGGTCACGAGTACAGGTTGTCCTTCGCCAGCTCGTGTACGTGGTCGTGGCCGTGGCCGGGTGCGTGCTCGTGCCCCGGTACGTGCGTCTCCGTGACCGGCAGCGACGAGTCCGCCGACAGCTCCCAGTCCGACGCCGCCCGCCCCCGCGCCACCATCTCCGCGCCGAGCGCCGCGACCATCGCCCCGTTGTCCGTGCACAGCTTCGGCCGCGGCACCCGCAGCACGATCCCCGCGTCCTCGCAGCGCCGCTCCGCCATCGCCCGCAGCCGCGAGTTCGCCGCGACGCCGCCGCCGATCATCAGGTGCCCGACGCCGTTGTCCCGGCAGGCCCGTACCGCCTTGCGCGTCAGCACGTCGGCGACCGACTCCTGGAACGAGGCCGCCACGTCCGCCACCGGCACGTCCTCCCCCGCCGCGCGCCTGGCCTCCACCCAGCGGGCGACGGAGGTCTTCAGGCCGGAGAAGGAGAAGTCGTACAGCGGGTCGCGGGGCCCCGTCAGCCCGCGGGGGAAGCGGATCGCGGCCGGGTCGCCCTCCCGCGCCGCCCTGTCGATGAACGGGCCGCCGGGGAAGCCGAGCCCGAGGACCCGGGCGACCTTGTCGAACGCCTCGCCCGCCGCGTCGTCGATGGTCGCGCCGAGGGGACGGACGTCGGAGGTGATGTCGGCGGACATCAGCAGCGAGGAGTGCCCACCGGAGACCAGCAGGGCCATCGTCGGCTCGGGCAGCGCGCCGTGTTCGAGCTGGTCGACGGCGATGTGCGAGGCGAGGTGGTTGACGCCGTAGAGCGGCTTGCCGAGCGCGTACGCGTACGCCTTGGCCGCCGACACCCCGACCAGCAGCGCCCCCGAAAGACCGGGGCCCGCCGTCACCGCGACCGCGTCCAGGTCGCGGGCCGCGACCCCGGCGTCGCGCAGCGCCCGCTCGATCGTCGGCACCATCGCCTCCAGGTGCGCCCGGCTCGCCACCTCGGGCACCACGCCGCCGAAGCGGGCGTGCGCGTCGACGCTGGAGGCGATGGCGTCGGCGAGCAGCGTGTGCCCGCGGACGATCCCGACACCGGTCTCGTCGCAGGACGTCTCGATGCCGAGCACCAGGGGTTCGTCTGCCATGGGGGGCGTCACTCTTTCTCGTTCTCGGTACGGCGCATGACGAGCGCGTCGACGTTTCCGGGCTGGTAGTAGCCGCGCCTGACGCCGATGACGGCGAAGCCGTGGCGCTCGTAGAGGCGTTGCGCGCGCTCGTTGTCGACGCGCACCTCCAGCAGCACCTCGCGGCAGCCGAAGCGGCGGGCGGCGGCGAGCAGCGCCTCCAGCAGGCGCGGGCCGAGGCC
>NZ_JACBXC010001481.1 GCF_013870535.1 Streptomyces phytophilus
GGCTCGTTCGCGTCCCTCCACTCGTTCGCGTCCATCGGCACGAGTGTGTCACCGATGCGACGGACAATGCCCCCAAGGCGTCGTGCACGCCCGGGGGTAAGTGATTGAATGCCATGGCGGATGCCGATCCGTCTCCGGCCGGACGGCGGGGGACGCCCGGGGCAGCCGCTCGCTGAAAGTGCTGGAGGATCCGTGGACCTGTCTCTGTCGACGCGTACCGTGGGCGACCGCACGGTCGTCGAAGTCGGTGGCGAGATTGATGTGTATACCGCCCCCAAGCTGCGCGAGCAGTTGGTCGAGCTGGTCAACGACGGCAGCTACCACCTGGTCGTCGACATGGAGCGGGTCGACTTCCTCGACTCCACCGGCCTGGGCGTCCTCGTCGGCGGGCTGAAGCGGGTCCGGGCGCACGAGGGCTCGCTCCGCCTGGTCTGCAACCAGGAGCGCATTCTGAAGATCTTCCGTATCACGGGCCTGACCAAGGTGTTCCCCATCCACACCTCGGTCGACGAAGCCGTCGCCGCGAAGGACTGACGCAGGACGCCGCTTGCTGCGGAGGGACCGGGCCGCGCGCCGGGTCCCTCTGCGGTCGGCTCCGGTACGGATGGTTCCCGTGGCGATACGGGATGGCGTGGGATGACGTGAAGGGGATGGCATGCCCACCGTTGAATTGCGCTTCAGTGCCCTTCCCGAGCACGTCCGCACGGCCCGCCTGGTGGCGGCCGCGGTCGCGCGCAGGGCGGGTGTGGACGAAGCGGTGCTGGACGAGGTGCGCCTCGCCGTCGGCGAGGCGTGCCTGCGCGCCGTCGGGCTGCACCAGCACAACGGGCTCTCGGGGCCGGTGCGCGTGGTGCTCACCGAGGAGGAGAAGAAGTTCTCCATCGAGGTCGGTGACGACGCGCCGACGGCGGCCTCCGGCCACGTGCCCGCGGCCCGCAGCACGGCCGAGACCCACCCGGACCCGGACGGCGACGGGAACGCGAGCGGTCCCGGCGGCGACGAGGCCGGCATAGACGACGAGATGGGCCTCGCGGTCATCAGCGGACTGGTCGACGACGTCGAGGTGACCGCGGGCGAGGCCGGCGGCACGATCCGGATGAGCTGGCCGGCCGCCTCCGCCGCGGCGGGCTCCTGACGCCCGTACGGCCCGCCCGAGGGCCGTACGGCACAACCCGCCGCACGCACGTGCGGCGGGCCTGAGCGCACTCGGGGCAGAGCCGGGACATGACGGCCGACCCGGCCCGCTCACGCCGCATCTGACGCCTCTACGGGCCGACCCGCCCGCGCCCGCGCCGGGCACGACCGCCGCCCGTACGCCTGCCGCGCCTGCGCCCCTGCCCCCGGTCGGCCGCCGC
>NZ_JACBXC010001482.1 GCF_013870535.1 Streptomyces phytophilus
CGGGGTCGGCGGCGCCGTCGTCGTCGACCTGGACGACGACCTTGTCCGGCGCGTACGACACGCGTATGCCCACCGACGCCGCGGGCCCCGCGTGCCGCGCGACGTTCGTCAGCGACTCCTGCACGATCCGGTACGCCGCCCGGTCCACCTCCGCGGGCAGCTCCGGCCGCTCGCCCGCCACCGCCACCTCCGCAGGCACCCCCGAGCCCCTGGCCCGCTCCACCAGCTCCGGCAGCCGCTCCAGCCCGACGCTCTCGGCGCCGCCGTCCGCGTTGCGCAGCACGTGCAGCGTGGAGCGCAGCTCGCGCGCGGCGTCGCCGCTGGCTTCCTGGATGGCCATGAGCGCGGGCGGCGGCTCCTCGCCGCGCTTCTTCGACAGGTGCACGGCGACCCCGGCCTGCACCTTGATCACGGAAATGCTGTGCGTGAGGGTGTCGTGCAGCTCGCGGGCGATACGCAGCCGCTCCTCGTCGGCGCTGCGCTGGGCGTTCTCCGCGGCCCGCTCCTCGGCCTGCGCGAGCATCGCCTCGTGCTGGATGCGCATCGCGGCTGCCATCGCGCACGCCACCACCCAGCCGAACGACAGGAACCGCTTCTCCAGCGCCGCGCGCAGGGCGTCGTCACCGAGCGGGAGCAGGGGCAGCGAGCCGAGGCTGACCGCGAGGGAGGCGAGGGCGGTGGCCGCGAAGAACGCGCGGTGCCCGGCGCGGATGCAGCGGTAGACGGCGACCAGCACCGGCAGCACCGGGCTGCCGTCGGGATAGCCGCGGAGCTGGTACGCGAGCATGGCCACCACCGCGACCAGCAGTACCGCGCGCGGAAAGCGGTGCCGGGCGAGCAGCGCCGCGCTGCCCACCAGGCCGAGCACCCAGGCGAGCGCGTCGAGGCCGGTGCGCCCGTCCGGCGCCAGCAGCATCGTGCCCGCGCAGCCCAGCGCCACGCCGGCGGCGAAGCCCGCGTCCCTGGCGTACGCGCGGGCACCGCGCGCCGGCTCCCGCCTGTCCTCGATCGCGGTCGCGAGGTAGCGGAACACCGTGTGCTCGCTGTTCGCTTCCGTCTGCGCTGCCGCCGTCATGTCCTGCACCGTAACCAATCGGCGCCGGTCAGGCGTCCTCCGGGAGGCGCAGCGGGCGCTGCTGCCCAGGTTGCAGGCCACGGGCCCGTACGCCCCCGGCCGCAGCGCGGGAGCCGCTCGCGGGACGATGACGGGCGGCGGTCCCGGGGCGGATCGTGGAGCCCGATGGGAGCCGGCCGGGGAACGGCCGACTCGCGGACGGCAGACGGGAGCCCACCATGCCCCTTCACGGAGCTGACGGAAACCGGCGCGTACGGATCCCGCAGCCGGCGGCGGTAC
>NZ_JACBXC010001483.1 GCF_013870535.1 Streptomyces phytophilus
CGCGGTACGGGGCCGGGCGCGCGGCCCCGCGGTCGTCGCCGTGCCGGCGGCCGCCCGCCGCCGGGCGGGCCGGGCGCTGGCACGGCTGTGCCGGGTGCAGCCGGCGTACGTGACGGTGGTGGCGGGTGCGGGCACTCCCGGGCCCGGGCCCGCGGGTGCGGATGAGCGGGCGGGGGCGCGCGGGGCCGGGCCGGGGCTCGCGCAGGAGGGCGCCGCCGGTGCGTACCCGCGACTCGTGCCCGGCTACGAGCCGGGCGTCTGGCAGCAGTTGGAGCGGGCCGACGTGCTGCGCCTCACGTGGTTCCGCACCGAGCCGGGCCGGCGGCTGGTCATCGGCGCCGACTCCGGCTGCGAGGTCGAGTTCTGGCACGCGGACCCCACCGGCGACCGGCTCCTCGCCCCGCGCCCCGGCCGCGTCACCGACAGCGTCCCGGCCGGCGCCACCACCGTGAAGATGACCGACCGCGGCTCCTGGGGCTGCGGCCGGCTCACGCTGCGCACCCGCGAGGAGTTCGCGCACCCGCTGCCCGACGACGTCACGTACGCGATCGACGCCGTCTACACCTGGACAGACCCCGAACTCCGCTACGCGCTGCGCTCCCTCGCCACCCACGCGCCCTGGATCCGCCGCGTCCACCTGCTCACCGACGACGGCGCCCCGCCGTGGCTCGACACCGCGCACCCGGGGCTGAACGTGGTCGGGCACCGCGAGGTCTTCGCCGACCCCACCGTGCTGCCGACGTCCAACCCGCGCGCGGTCGAAAGCCAGCTGCACCACATCGACGGCCTCGCCGAGCACTTCCTGTACTTCGGCGACCGCCTCTTCCTCGGCACCGAGACCGTCCCGGAGGACTTCTTCCTCGCCAACGGCCTCACGCGGTTCTTCGTCTCGCCCGCGCAGGAGCCGCTGCGGCACGCCCCGCACCCGCTGCGGCGCAGCGTGCTGTGCGAGATCGAGCGCGAGTTCGGCGACCGGCACACCGCCACCGCCGCCCACCGCGTCCCCCGCCGCGACGACCTGGCGATCCCGTCGTCGCTCTACCACCACTACGCCGCCCACACCGGCCGCGCCGCCGCCGCGACGCAGCGGCACGCGGACGTCGACCTGGCGGCGAGCGGCGCGGACGCCGCCCTGCGGGAGCTGCTGGCGGCACGGGACCGCAGGGTGATCCGGGCCCGGGGCGAGGGCGCGCCGGGGCTGCTGGGGGCGTTCCTGGAGGCGTACTTCCCGGTGCCCAGCGCGTACGAGCTGCCGGGGTGAGCGCGGGATGACGGCGTTGGCCGGGTTCCTGGACGCCGAGCACCTGACGGTGCTGGACGGGCGGACGCTGAACGTGTGCGTGCGGCTGCCG
>NZ_JACBXC010001484.1 GCF_013870535.1 Streptomyces phytophilus
GCGTGCGTCGAGCGCCGGCGGATCGGTGCGCGGCGGGCTCGGTGGAGCAGTCCGGTTGGGGTCATGACACGCCTCTCACTCCGCGGGGCGGTACGTCGTCGGCTGCACCGGCACCTCGACCTCGATCGGCTCCGACTCGGCGAAGTGCAGCACGAAGGACACCTTCTCGCCAACCTCCGGTTTGCGATCCAGCTTCTCCAGCATCAGATGGGAACCCCCGCGGGCGAGGGTCAGCTCGCCGCCCGCGGGCACGTCGAGGCCGTCGACGGCGCGCATCCGCTCACCTTCGGTGACGTGCATGGTGACGTCGTCGGCGAGTTCGGTGCTGACGCCGGTGAGCCGGTCGTCGGCAGCGCCGTCGTTGCGTACGGTCAGATAGCCGGCGGCGAGGTCCTTCATCACGGGCTGCGGTACGAAGCCGGCCTCGGCGCGCAGCCGGGGCCCGGAGCCGGGACCGGCGCCGCTGCCGCTGCCGCCGCCGTCGCCGGATTCCGCTTTCGTCCGCGTACCGGAGTCGTCACCGGAACATGCGGCCAGGCCGAGGACGAGGGACAGGGCTGCGGCAGCAACTGCGGCAGCAACTACTGGGCCCCGGTGCGCACGCCTCACGGGTTCTGTCCCTTGACCAGCTTCGGCATGTCCTTCGCGTACTGGTCGGCCGTCACTCCGGCCAGATAGAGCACGTGCGCCTTGTCGTCCTTCGGCGAGTACGCCAGCACCTCCGCGCCGTGGCTGACGGTGATGCTGCCGTCCTTCTCCTCCACCGGCTTCTCCAGGTGCACGCCGACGCTGCGCGCCGCGTCCTTGACCGCGGCGAAGTCGCCGGTGAGGCCGATGAAGTCCTCGTCCTGGGCGTCGAGCCACTTGCCCATCCGCTTCGGGGTGTCCCGCTCGGGGTCGGTGCTGACCATGACGACCTGGAGCTTCGCCTGCTCGGCGCGGGGCAGCTTCTGCTTGGCGATGGCGATGTCGCTCATCGTCGTGGGGCAGACGTCGGGGCAGTTGGTGTAGCCGAAGAACAGCAGGGTGGGCTTGCCCGCGGTCTCGGCGACGAAGTCGTACTCCTCGCCTTCGGTGTCGGTGAGGACGAGGTCCGGCTTCTCCTTGGGGGTGTCGAGGACGACCCCCGGTTTCGTGCTGCCGCCGGAGATCTCGACGGCGGGCTTGGCGCCGTCGTCGCCGGAGTCGGAGCCGCAGGCGGTGAGGGTGAGGGCCGCGGCGGCGAGGGCCGCGGCGGCGCAGACGGTGGTGGTACGGGTTGTGCGCATGCTGTGTTCCCTTGAGGGGTGGGGCGACCCGCCCGGTACTGCCGGGCGGGCCACCGCTGTTGCCTGTACGTGCGGGTGCGGGTG
>NZ_JACBXC010001485.1 GCF_013870535.1 Streptomyces phytophilus
GTCTGAACCCCGCGGCGGGGGCCCGCCGGCGGGTCACTCCCGTACGCCTTCGAGGACGAACCGGCTGCGGGAGCGCAGCAGCCGGACGACCTCCGCCGGCGCCTTCTCCGGCGCCCCCGCGTCGTAGGGCGGCTGCGGGTCGTACTCGGTGGCGAGCTGGACGGCCTGCCCCACGGTGTCCCCCTGGATCCGCCCGACCAGGGTCAGGGCCATGTCGATGCCGGCGGAGACCCCGGCGGCGGTGACGTACTTGCCGTCGAAGACGACCCGTTCGCCGGTCGGCTCCGCGCCGTGCGCACGGAGCTGTTCGAGGGCGAGCCAGTGCGAGGTGGCGCGGCGCCCGCGCAGCAGGCCGGCGGCGGCGAGGATCAGCGAGCCGGTGCACACGGACGTGGTCCACAGCGTCTGCTCGTCCACGGCCCGCAGCCATTCGTGCAGCGGCCCGTCGGCCATCTGCGCGATCTGGCCCGGTCCGCCGGGGACGACGACGATCTGCGGGCTTGCGACCTCGTCCAGCGCGGCGTCGGCGACCAGCGCGAGGCTGCCGACGTCGTTGGCGACGGGGCCGCGGGCGGCGGCGACCGTGACGACCTCGGCGCCGCCGAGCCGCGCGAGGATCTCGTACGGGCCGACGGCGTCGAGGGCGGTGAGGCCGTCGTAGAGCAGGATCGCGATCTGCATGGTTCCTCTTCCTGAGTGGTTCCCGCGCGGGCGGTGGGCAGGGTCGGGTCAGGCGGCGGCGAAGCGTCGGCGGTACTCGGCGGGCGAGGCGCCGAGGGCCCGGACGAATGCGCGCCGCATGGCCTCCGGGGTGCCGTAGCCGCAGTGCCGGGCGACCTCCTCGACGCCGTACGCGCTGTCCTCCAGCAGCCGGCGGGCCGCCTCCAGCCGCACGCCGTCGACGTACCGTCCGGGCGGCACGCCCGTCTCGGCCCGGAAGGCCCGCGCGAAGTGGCGCGGGGAGAGGCCGGCACGGCCGGCGAGCGCGTCCACGGACAGGTCGCCGCCGGGGTGTTCGTCGATCCACTGCTGCACGTCGCGCAGCGGCTCCCGCTGCGCGGTCTGGGCGGCGAGTTGGGCGCTGAACTGCGCCTGGTTGCCCGGACGGCGCAGGAACACCACGAGGTGGCGGGCGATGAGCAGCGCGACGTCGCGGCCCAGGTCCTCCTCGACGAGGGCGAGCGCGAGGTCGATGCCGGAGGTCACCCCGGCGGAGGTGGCCACGTCGCCGTCGCGGACGAAGATCGGATCGGGGTCGACCTCGACGGCCGGGTGGCGGCGGGCGAGTTGTGCGCAGTACGCCCAGTGGGTCGTGGCCCGGCGCCCGTCCAGCAGCCCGGCGCCGGCGAGC
>NZ_JACBXC010001486.1 GCF_013870535.1 Streptomyces phytophilus
ACACCGGCACCGAACGACTCCGCGGCTACGCCGACGCACTCGCCGCCGCCGGGCTGCCCGCCGACGACACGTACATACGGCAGGGCCAGCAGCAGACCGCGGAGGCCACCCGTGCCGCCGCCGCGCTGCTCGCCCTGCCCGCCCCGCCGACCGCGCTTTTCTGCTCCAACAACCGCAACACCATCGGCGCCTTCCGCGCCATCCGCGAGGCCGGCACCGCCACCGCGCTCGCCGGCTTCGACGACTTCGAGATGGCCGACACGCTCGGCCTGCCGCTGACCCTCGTCGCCTACGACACCGACGAACTCGGCCGCGAGGCCGGCCGCCTGCTCCTCGCCCGCCTCGGCGAACGAACCGGGACCGGCGCCGGCGCCGGTCCCGGTCCCGGCACGGGCACCGTGCCGGCACCGCCCGAGCGCCGGACCGTCGTCCCCACCACCCTCGTCGCCTACGGCACCCCCGACCCGTAACGGGTTCCCCGCACCCGGCCCCCCGTACCCATGTAACATCCGCTATCTGGATGAGCCATCTTCCCGCCAGGGAACGGGGGCCGGGACCGGGAACGGAGGTCGCGATGGCGGCAACGGGAGGCACCGCGTCGGGCACGCAGAGCGTGGAGCGCGCCCTGTCGCTGCTGTCGTACTTCACCGACGAGCAGCCGGAGCGCCGCATCGCCGAGCTGGTCGAGCTGAGCGGCCTCGGCCAGTCCACCGTCTCCCGGCTGGTGGCCGCCCTGGAGTCGCTCGGCTACCTCGTCCGCGACGAGCGCAGCGGCCTGCACCGCATCGGCCCCAAGGTCGTCGAACTGGCCGGCGTCGCCCTCAACCAGTCCGCCGTCCACCGCGCCGCCCGCCAGGTCGCCCAGAACCTCGCCCACGAACTCGGCCTCGGCGCCAACGTCGCGGAACGCCACGGCGACCGCATGTTCTACCTCTGCCACTTCGAAGGCCCCCTCGCGCCGCGGACCTTCACCCTCACCGGCCGCTCCGCGCCGCTGCACGCCACCGCCATGGGCAAGGCGCTGCTCTCCGGCCTCGCGGAGGACGAGGTCCGCGACGTCATGGGCCCGGACTACCCCGCGTACACCCGCAAGACCCTCACCGGCCTCGCCGGGCTGCTCGACGCGCTCGCCGAGACCCGCGCCCGCGGCTACGCCACCGAGGTCGAGGAGCTGGCGTTCGGCCGCGCCTGCCTCGCCGCGCCCGTACGCGACCGCTCCGGCGCGGTCGTCGCCGCGCTGTCCGTCTCCGGCTCGCTGTCCGCCATGGACCTGACGGCCCGCCAGGACACGCTCGCCGCCAGGACCGTCGAGTACGCCGACCAGATCTCCACCGGCCTCGGCTTCCTCGCC
>NZ_JACBXC010001487.1 GCF_013870535.1 Streptomyces phytophilus
GGCGGCGGCGCAGTGCGTGGCGCTCACCCTCTTCGGCCTGGCCTCCCGGCAGGCTTCTCAGGGAAAACCCTGAGGCCCGCCCGGGGTCACCCCCAGGCGACCCGGACATGTGTCAGTACTCTTTGACAGGTCTTCACGACACCTGTCAGCTTTGACTTACACACCGACGCACGAAGGGGCCGCAGATGGCACGGACGCCCGCTCCGGCCCCGTCCGGAGACGAGCTGCTCAAGGTCCTCGCGGCCCTCGGCAATCCGCACCGCCTGCGGATCGTCGCGGCGCTCCACGAGGGCCGGAACTACGTCAGCCGGCTGGCCCGCGAGATCGGCATGAGCCGCCCGCTGCTGCACATGCACCTGCAGCGGCTGGAGGCCGCGGGCCTCATCACCGGCTCGCTGGAGCTGTCCGAGGACGGCAAGGCGATGAAGTTCTACGAGGTGGTCCCGTTCCGGTACGAGCTGACTCCCGACGTGATCGAGGAGGTAGCCCGCACCCTCGGCGACGGTGACGGCGAGCCGCCAGGCGAGCCCCCCGGGAAGGACCAGACCGGCACCGGGAAGCCCGAGACGGTGAAAGAGGAAGCCACATGAACGAGCAGACGGTGCACCTCGCCGACAGCGCCGACACGGTCGGTGCCGTGGTCGGCGCGGTGGGCGCCGCCGGGTTCTTCGCGCTGCTGATCGTGGTGGTCTGGCAGATCGCCGCCACCTGGCGGGCGAAGATGCTCGCGGCCCGCGAAGAGCAGTACCGGCAACTCGCCATCAAGTACCAGCAGTTGCTGGAGGACAACCTCGAACTGCACCGCCGCAGCATCGACGAGCTGACCGAGGCGCGGCGCTCCATCACCTCGATGGAGAAGATGATGCGCGAAATCGAGTAGCAGAGGTCGAGCAGCGGCCCGCAGCAGCATGCGTACGGGCCGGAAGCGGCAACTTCCGGCCCGTACGAGGACGAAGCAATCCCACGGCACACTCCCGCGCCACGGCCAGGTCGGCAAACCACAGCGGCCGCGGTGCGGTCCGGTCGTGCGCCCGATTCACTTCTCTTGAAGGAGACCATCCCATGTCCGCTCGGATCAAGCAGCTCGTGGCTGCCCCCGGAGGACGCCGGACGAAATGGCTCGTACTGGCCGCCTGGATACTCCTCCTCGTCGCGCTCGGCCCGCTGGCCGGCAAGCTCGGCGACGTCGAGGAAACCGGCCCCAACGCCTTTCTGCCGCGCAGCGCCGAGTCCGCCGAGCTGAACACGGAGCTGGAGAAGTTCCGCGGCGACCCGGACGACGAGGTCATGCCCGCCGTCGCGGTCTACAGCGTGCCGGACGGCGCGATGACGGAGGCCGGCCGGCAGAAG